>CAYRPT010000498.1:0-3846 GCA_964425895.1 uncultured Solibacteraceae bacterium
AGAAGGGGACATTCATGAGTGTTCCCGGGTGAGGTTTATGCTGACAGATCTTATCCGCTGGCCGGTGGTAATCGGTTTGCTGGGCGTGGCCGCCGGAGCCGGCCCGCTGTTCGCCACGATTCCCGGCGGGGCTTCCCTGCGCGTGCCGGACGAGGCGGCGCCGGCCGGAGGGATTGCTCAGATCCAGGTGGAGCTCACCGAGCCGAAGCCGATCGTGGTTGGACGCATGAGGGTCTCGTTCCGCCGCGATCTGCTCTCCCAGGTGGTCGGGGCCGGGCTGATCAGCAACACGCGGAACCTTCTCGGCACGGGAACCATCGTCGATGACGGCTTCCTATTCGAATTCGTGAGTTTCGACGGAATGCTTGGGCTCGCCGCGGACGCGCCCGTCGCGGTAGTGGCCCTCCGCGTGGCGCCCGCCAGCCAGACGGGCCAGCAGACCCCGATCACCGTCGCATCCGATGGCCTCCTGTTGACGAATCCGCAAGGGCAGCTCTATCCTACCGAGGTCAAGACCGGGAGTTTCACGGTGGGCGGCGTGGCCATCAGCCGGGTGGTTCCCGGTACAGGCATGGTTTCCGCCGGTACGGAACTCCGGTTTGAGGGCTCCGGCTTCCAACCCGGCGCCGAGATCAGCATCGAAGGCGCCTCGCTCGGAGCGGTGCGCTGGATCAGCGCTTCCGAGATGCGGGCCACCGTCCTGTCGCCGTTCACGATTGACGGCCGGCGGATCCGGCTGCGGAACCCCGACGGATCCGAGGATGTGTTCTTCACATACGTTCCGCTGCCGTCGAACAACACCACCAATGCGGTCTTCGCCCGGACCGTGCCCTTTTTCGGAGGTGAAGCGTTTGTCCGCGCCGCCATCCGCTACGAGGGCGGCTTCCGTGGCGTACGGGGCCTGTCCTTACAGAATCAGCAAATGACGCCGGCGTCCGTACGGGTGAGCGCTTTCGGGCCGGCGGGCGAGGCGCTCGGCCAGGGGACGCTGGCCATACCCCAGGATTCCGTCTTCTCCTTTGCAATCGAGGAGTTGATTCCCGCAGCCGCCAACGCCGCCGCGGTTCTGGTGCACAGCGAGCCGCCGGTGCGGGTGATGGGACTCCAAGCCAGCCAGGGCGCGGAAAACGCCACGCCGGTAGCCGCCGTTTCCGCGGGTCGGCCCACGGTGGCAACGGGGGGCATCGTGAGCGCCGCGAGCTATCTTCCGGCTGTGGCCCCGGGCGCAATCGTTTCGATCTTCGGAGAATCCCTGGCTTTAAGCGAAGCGGCGGCGACGGAGGTTCCTCTGCCCCTTAGCCTGGCCGGAACCAGCGTGACGTGCAACGGGATTCCCGCGCCGCTCTATTACGTTTCGCCGGGGCAGGTCAATGCCCAGGTGCCGTGGCAGGTGGCTGGGGCGGCCGTGGAGGTGGTGGTGCACACACCAGGCGGGGAACAAACCGCGGCGGTTTCGGTCCCGCTGTCCGCCGCTGCGCCCGGCCTGCCAACGCTGAGCCAGGACGGCCGGGGACACGCCATCGCTACCGACGCGATCAGCTATGCCTTGATTACGCCGGATTCACCCGCCCCGCGGCGGAGCCTGGTGACACTCTACTGCGTCGGTCTCGGACCGGTCACCAACGAGCCGCCCACGGGCGGTCCTTCACCGCGCGAGCCGCTCGCCTGGACAACCGAGCCACCGCAGGTTCTTTTCGGCGGCGTGGCCGGCCGGATTCTGTTCCACGGCCTCACTCCGGACGCGGTGGCCCTCTACCAGGTCAACGTCGAAATCCCGGAGGAGGCGCCGGTGGGTTCCGCAATCCCCCTGCTGGTCCGCGCGGGCGGCCGCGACAGCAACCCTGTCACGATAGCGGTCCGCTGACCGTTCACCGGGCCGGCGATCCCGGCGGCGGCCCCTGACAGTCACGTTTCGGCAGGCCTCGGCGAAGCCTCGCCCGGCGCGCCAGCCACACCAGCAGAACTCCGGCCAGTAGTCCCGGAGGCGCCATGCTACTCCAGTCCAGTGGCAACGGCACCGGCGAGGCGGCCTCTCCGGTCAGCAGGAACGGCGCCCAGTATCGGGGATGGTCGAGCGGCGGCCCGTGCCGCAGGAAATCCAGCTTCACCTCGCGCAGCGCCGAGGCCTTGCCCATCCCCCGGGCGATCCGGTAATAGAACTGCTCCATGAACATCGCGGTGGATTCGTCCGGCACCGCCCAAAGCGTGCTTACGGTGGATCGGGCTCCCGCCGCGAGGAAGGCCCGGCTAAAACTCTGCACGCCTTCGCCTCGCACCACCTTTCCGCGCTCCGTGTCGCAGGCCGAGACGGTGACGAGGTTCACCCCGCTTAGATCGAGCGCCGGCACCTCCGCCAGGTACAGGCAGGAAGCTTCCGTGTCTCCGGGGCGGGATGCCACCAGGATGCAGGAGCGCTCCGGTTCGCCGTCGTCGAGCCGGGTGTGTGTCGCCAGATGGACAACCGGTGGTCTGGCCCTTAAGGCCTCGCGCAGTTCCGCCTTTCCCGCCCCGGCACCGCTCAGCAAATCCTCCGCGCCCGGCAGCAGCTCAGCGGCTCGATCGGTCTCCACCCGCGAGAACGGCAGCGGCGGCAGATCCATGGAGGCGCTCGAAGGTGTTTGCGGTGACGCCAGCGCCACCAGGCTACGGCGCCACGGCATGGCGGGAATGGGCGAGGTATGGCCGGCCGGCGCGGTGAACGCGAGTGAGGGGAGGTAGAACACGGCCGCCCGCTCGACGAGCAGCTCCCGGCTGGGCTCGCCGCTCCGGGCGACCGCCAGCGCCTCAAACGGAACGCGGTAGAGAACGCCATCGGGCAGGATGCCGGCCACGTCAGCCCGGCCATCGCGCAGCGGCGGGATTCCGTCCAGCAGGATGGCGCCCAGGCGGCCGGCCGCCTCTCGCCACGGCCCGGCTTGCGCCGCTCCGATCGCGCGGCCGAAGCTCCGGATTTCCCCCTCGATCGCCGCGTCCCACGGGACCTGGTAGGTACCGGATTCCCGGTTGGTCATCCACGCCGCCGCCAGCCGATCCCTGGCAATCCAGTAGGCGATCAGCACGGTCCGGTCATCGAGCGCCGCTTGTTGCTCGCGGAGTTGCTTCGGGCTTATGGCGCCCGGCGTATCGCTCGCCGCCGATCCGGCCAAAAACCGGCTCCCCCTTGCGAGCTGATCCTGAAAGGAGCGCGCCCGCGCCCGCTCCATCCACGCCAGCAGTTCGAACGGGTCGGGCGCGTCCGCCCGGGCTAACAATCCGATCCGGGCGTCGGCCACGTCGCGTTTGTCGGCCAAAAACCGCGCGGTGAGTTGCGGTCCGCCGAGTGACGACCGAATCCCTTCGATCAGGTTCCAGGAGGCCTCATACAGGCGTGCCGCTTCCGCGGAATCGCCGCGGTGCTCCGCGACCCGGCCCCGCCAGTACAGAATCTTCCATTCTTCTTCTTCCGCCCCGAGTTTCCGCGCGGTCGCGGCCGCCGACGCCAAATCGTCATCGGCTTCGTTAACGCGCCCGAGGTCGAACAGCACGCGGGCCCGGTAGAGACGTCCGTGGAGCACCTCTCGCTGGTTCCCCACCCGCTCCGCCTGCCGCACCGTCTCGTTGAACGCCGCCAGGGCCGCCGGGAGATCGCCCAGATCGAAAGCCAGCGCGATGCCCGTGTTCGTCACCACGCCCAGCACACCGTCGAGATCCTTCTCGTCCTCGAACAGGACGCGGGCGCGGCGGTAGCTCGCGAGCGCCTTCACCGGATCGCCGAGCCGCCGGTAGAGGACCCCGAGGTTGCCGTACAGCAGAGCTCGCTCGCGCGGCGACAGCACGTCTTCGACATCCGCCAGCGCGAGGTAGGAT
>CAYRPT010000499.1:0-3834 GCA_964425895.1 uncultured Solibacteraceae bacterium
GTTGTGGCCGGGAAACCGGCCTGGGCTGGAGCAAAGCATGCACCCCGAAGACGAATCCGTACTTGTCGAAACCCGGCGCCAGTTCTTCGGCCGCTCGGCGCGCGGACTCGGTACGATCGCGCTCGCCACGCTGCTCGCCAGGCAAGGGCGGGGCGGCCCGGTTCGCGAGCCGGGAGCGTCCGGAGCCCTGCCGGGCTTGCCTCACTTCCCGCCGAAGGCGAAGCGCGCGATCTACCTTCACATGGTCGGCGCCCCGCCGCAGATGGAGACGTTCGACTACAAGCCGAAGATGAAGGAGTGGTTTGATAAGGACCTGCCCGACTCCATCCGCCAGGGACAGCGGCTCACGACTATGACGTCCGGCCAGAGCCGGTTCCCCATCGCGCCGGCCGTCTTCAACTTCTCGCAGCACGGGCAGAACGGAACGTGGGTGTGCGACCTGCTCCCGAACATGGCGAAGATGGTCGACGACCTGTGCGTCGTCCGCTCGATGCACACCGAGGCCATCAACCACGAGCCCGCCATCACGTTCATCCAGACCGGTAACATGATCCCCGGCAAGCCGTGTATCGGCTCCTGGTTGGCCTACGGACTCGGCAGCATGAATGAGGACCTGCCGACCTTTGTCGTCCTCAACGCGGCCCACTCGCACCCCAAGGCGAACGTCCAGGCCATCTCGTCGCGCCTCTGGAGCGCCGGATTCCTGTCGGGCCGGTTCGCCGGCGTCTCGCTGCGGTCGGCGGGCGATCCCGTTCTGTACATCAACAACCCTGACGGGGTGCCGCCGAAAATCCGCCGGCGGATGCTCGACGCGCTCGGCGAGATGAATGAGCAGGCTTTCGAGCGCCTCGGCGATCCGGAGACGCGCACCCGCATCTCGCAATACGAAATGGCGTTCCGGATGCAGAGTTCAGTGCCCGAGTTGACCGACCTGTCCACGGAGCCGGAGAGCATCTGGACCATGTACGGCGACGACGCCCGGAAGCCGGGCACCTTCGCCTACACCTGTCTGATGGCCCGGCGGCTGGTGGAGCGAGGCGTGCGGTTCGTCCAGGTCTACCATCGCGGCTGGGATGTTCACGGCAACCTGCCCGAGGTGCTGCCCAGCCAATGTAAGGACGTCGACCGGGGCGCCTGGGCGCTGGTCCAGGATCTCAAGCAGCGCGGCATGCTCGACGACACGCTGGTGATCTGGGGCGGCGAGTTCGGCCGCACCATCTACTCCCAAGGCAAGCTCACCGCCACCGACTACGGGCGCGACCACCATCCGCGCTGTTTCAGCCTATGGATGGCCGGCGGCGGGGCCAGGCCCGGCGTGGTGTGGGGCGAGACCGACGAGTTCTCCTACAACATCACGCGCGACCCGGTCCACGTGCGCGACCTTCAGGCCACCTTGCTGCACCTGTTCGGCATCGACCACGCCCGCTTCACCTACAAGTACCAGGGCCTCGACCAGAAGCTGACGGGCGTCGAAAAAGCCTCCGTGGTCAAGGATCTGGTGGCGTAGGAGAGGCGCGGCGGACGGCTGTCTTCCCGTTGGATCCGCCTTCCGGAGGGAACCGCGCTCAGTGAATCGCGGCCGCGATCATCAAGGCCAGCGCCAGGGCCAGCAGGCCGGCGAACAGGGCCAGCGCGACGTTCTTCTCCTCGACGATCTCGCGGCGGAAAGGCTTCAGGAACGCCGCGACGAACGGCCGCAACAGGAGCGCGAACACGAGCAGTCCCAGCGCCAGAAAAACGAGCGCGGTCACCAGGGCGCTGAAGCTGAAATAGACGTGCATCGCTCCGTGGCGGGCCCCTCCCGCTTGTGGAGCGGCCCGGAACCCTCTATCATAGTAAGGGTTAACCGCTCGCGCGAGTCTTTCCGGAATCATCTCGAGCAGTTTTCACAATCACGCCGTGGCCGGGCGAGCAGCCTTGCCGGCGGCGGATAGCCGCGAACATCACGTGAACCCAACAGAGAGAGGGGGTGAGAGACAGCTTGGCTGAAGTTATCGTCCAGGACGGCGAAACCCTGGAAAGCGCGCTCCGCCGCTTCAAGCGTAAGGTCCAGCAGGAGGACATCATCAAGGAGATCAAGCGTCACTCCTACTACCTGAAGCCCGGCGAGAAGAAACGCGTGAAGCAAGCTCTTGCCCGCAAGCGCAACCGCAAGAAACGGTCCAAAGAGATGGAATGATGCGCCGTCCGGCCTGAATGGGCCGTGACCGGCAACTCTGGCGGAGCCGCCCGGCTCCGCCGCTCACTTCTGGACGGGCGGTTCCTCGGCGAACATCTCGTCCGGAAGCGCCTCCGGAATATCGAACCGAATCTCCGCATCGGCGCCGAACTTGCGGTAGAGGCGGAACTCCACTTCGTTGCGCGAAAGGAACTTGCCGGCGCGCATCCGCATTTCGAACTTGAGGGGAAGCGTGTGCTCGGTCTGGCTGATCTCGACGGTATCGTAGTCGAGCGTCGTGGCGGCGGTTTGCACGGGGAATGTCGGCTCGATATTGACCGCTTCGAGCGTGATGCGGAGCACCGCGAGGCTATCCCGGTCGACGTAGATCAGGCCGCGGTAGGCCGGAACGGTCCGCTGGGTCTTTTCGTAGCTGATGGTCCACTTCGACTTGTCACGGCGCACGAAGTAGCTGTAGACGTGGCAGATGCGCCCCCGGAGCTTACCCCAGCGCTCCCAGCGGAACGAGGCGCCGGTCGACGGCTCGAAGATCTCCTTCATCATCGTGCCGAACTCGCCGGTTGAGGTCGAGCCGCCGAGTTCCTCCATGCTCATGTCCACCGGGCGGCTGTTGATCAGGATGACCTTGTAGTCCTCTTTCTGCTCGAAGTAGGAGACCCGGGCGGTGATCGTGTCCATCATCTGCCAAAACTCGAGGCCGCTCGGGTCGGCGTAACGTCGCGTGACCTGGGTGCAGATGAAGTCGGGAAGGCGCCGGGTGTAGTTCAAGGCGTAGTCGGTTACGGCCTTGATGATGCGTTCCTGCTCCTCGGCCGGCGGGGGCGGAACGACGGGCTTTTTCGGCTCCTCCGCCACCCGGCCCCGCGGCAACTCCAGCGAAGCGGCCCGCAGCGCCTGAAGGGCGTCGAGCGTGCGCGGCCCGGCCCCCAGGCCCTGCAAGTCCTCGATGACGGACATCTCGAGACGCTCGGTGAGCTTTACCTTCCTCAGATAGCCCGCGATCTCCTTGTCCTTATGGTTGAGTTCGATCGACGACCGCACCATCTTCACCAGGGCGTTCACCGTCATCTGTTGCCCGATGCCCGCCGCGGCCGCCAACAGCCCTAGAATGACCACCTTCGCCCGCATCTACACCTATCCTCTCACGGAAGACGCGAGACACGCCCGGCCCGGTTGCCCCGGCCGGCGCCCCGGGCCCGGGCGGGAAGCCGGGGTATCGCTGGAGCCGTCACCCTGGCGCCGATCGAACGCCGTACGATCGCCAGGCACACGACGAGCGTAAACTCGAATGGGGTATGGTACTGTGAAAGCAGACCCCCATCCTCGCGGAGAGGTGGCTGAGTGGTCGAAAGCAGCGGTTTGCTAAACCGTCGTACGGGCCTAAACCTGTACCGAGGGTTCGAATCCCTCCCTCTCCGCCACGCGGCTTCCCATTCTTTGCGCCTGGCCGGTTGTGACGGAGACGGCGATCTCGATTTTGTCTCGAAGATCTGGAACCGTTGGCCCGGCAACGCCAACGGCGGGAAGTTCCACGCCGACTGTTTCGAGAACCTGCGAAAGCGGCCAGCGGGCGGGAAACAGAAGCCTGCCATGCTCCTTCTCCGCCGGATCGCCCCGCCGGCTTTCCAGGCAACAGCAATAAAACAGCTACCTCC
>CAYRPT010000500.1:0-3830 GCA_964425895.1 uncultured Solibacteraceae bacterium
AGTCCACAGCGTCATCGGTCTCACACACCTCCAGTAGCAGCCTGAGGAGGAATCGTGTATCCAGGCCGGGGAAGCCCCACTGAAGTCCACCCAGTTCGAGAATATATTCGATGATACAGTCACAATTCTCGGGTGCGCGACGACGGTCCTTCACGAGACCGAGTTGACGAACTTCGCGTAGTCCCTGGAGCCAAATCTCGAGATTGAGTCGAGTGAGGGCTTCCAGTTTCTTCTCGTGAAATCTCAGCATCTGGATGGAATGCTGTTCGGCTTCGCTCGCCGCTTCCGGCACAGAGGTCAAGGCCTTCGGAGGGCCGCTTTCAGCCTTCACCCTATAGGTCTCGACGTCCTGCTCAGCTCGGCGCCGCTCGCGCGCAACACCAATCGTGAACGCGATTCCCGCAGCATCGAGAGTGAAGCCGAGTAGCTCCAGGCGGTCTTTCATTCCGGCCGCCGAGCATATGTAATGCACATGGGCATGTGAAGGCTTCCAATACTCTTCTTCGCCCTCCATCTCAACCCACTCATGAACGCCGATGGGTCGCGTCCGCTTGTCTGACGGCACAAACAAAGCCATCAGAGTAGGTTCAATGTCGTTCTTGGTGGATTCGACGGCAAATGGCCCGGCGCGCAATACGGAATGAGAGCTCATGCGAAACCCGTTCTGATATTACTGCCATTCAAAGACTCCCGTCGGCGCCCCAACTGGGCGTTGGGCCGAAAAGTAGGAACGACCAAAGCGGCCACGATCAGGATTGGGATTAGGTACGGAAAGCCGGCTTGTGTCCGGCGACTCTGGCCGAATCCCCACGCGGCAACTCGGCCCGCCGCGCTCAACTTAACCAGAAACGCCCGAACCGCCGAACCGCCGCCCGCCCCGGACACCGAAGCCTGTATAACCCGAAGCCCCCAGCGACCAGAATGCGGATTCACATCCCCCCCGAAGTCCGCCAACCTTTCTAACGTCAATGACATACCCAGTTTGCCCGGCCCCCCTCAACCCTCCTTGCCGAACCCCCCCACGGCCGCCGGCTCCTTGGCGAGGTAATCGTTACGGCCTCCATCGCGCTCCATCACCGCCGCACGCCGTTCCCTGGACGCCGCCCGTTCGCCCGCCGTCCGCGGAGGCGGCCAGCAGACCCCAACCCCATCCGCCAGGCCCCCGCGCGGCCGACCGCGGAGCGGGCAGTCTTGCCCGGGCGAGCTGCTCCACGCCCAATGCGGCCAGCGGCCATCGGCGTTTGTCAGTTTGTTTCGCGGCCGCGGCCAGGGCCATTACGGCGATGGAACGGTTCTCTCACCGCGCGTAGAGACGCCGGTAGAGGTCGGCGTTGCGCAACACCGTCTCCACGTAGGTCCTGGTTTCGCTGAAAGGGATGGTCTCCATGAACTCCGACGGTTCGCGAAACTCGCCCCAGGTCAGCCAGCGCTCGGCGCGGGATTTGCCCGCGTTGTAAGCGGCGAGCGCCGCCTCGACGTGCCCGCCGAGCGAATCAATCATCTCCCGCAGGTAGTAGGTTCCCATGTTGACATTGACCTCGGGGCTGTAAAGCAGCGACGTCCGGAACCTGCGAATGCCCAGCTTCGGAGCCAGCAACCGGCCGGTGGAGGGCAACACCTGCGTCAGGCCGTAGGCGCTGGCTCGCGACACGGCACGAGGATCAAACTCGGATTCCTGGCGAATCAGCGCGGCCAGAAGGTAGAGGTCAAGCCGCCTCTGGCGGCTGTACTTCTCCAGTGCATCCCGGTAGGCGAGCGGGAAGGCGAGCTTCCAGAACTCCGCTGGAGCATCCTCGATGGGGACGAACAGATACCCCGGCGCCAGGCCCTTGATGGAGCGGATGCTCCGGCCGTAGTCACCCGCGGCGGCCGACAGACGCGCCAACTCCATCGCCAGCACCGGGCCTTGCGCGCCGGTCCGTGCGCCGTGGCGAAGCTCGCGCTCGGCCCACTCGCGTAGGCCGGCCGCCAGCAGGGGACGGGCGCGATCCAGGCGGGCCTGGGTGGCGCGATCCACCTCGAAATCCTTCTGGTGGCGTCGCTCGGGAAACTCGATGGCCGCCAGAAACTCCCGGACCGCAGCCGACTCGGCACCGTTGCCTCCCAGCGCCATCAGGCGCTCGCGCGCCCGGAAAGCGTAATACCAGTGCGGGTACTCCCTCTCCAATTCGCGATAGTAGGTGAGGGCCGCCGGGCGGTCCTCCGCGTCCTCGGCGAGCCGCCCGAGGAAGTAGAGCGCAGCCGGGGCTTTGTCCGAGCCCGGATGCTTCCCGAGATGTGACTGAAGACGATCGGCGGCGTCGGGAAGACGGCGGACGTAGTAGCTCCAGGCGACCTTCCAGTCGCAGTAGGCGGCATCCTGGTGACCGGGGAAATGGTCCGCGCAGGACTGGTAGAGCGGGTTGTAGCGGTCATGGTCGTTCACCAGCAGGAAGAGATTCCCGGCCGAAACCAGCGCCTCCAGCCGCCAGTCGGAGTCTGGGTATTTCCGGCTGATCTGCGCGGCGATGCCAAGCACCTCCGCATCGCGGCCGAGCCGGCGGGCGGCGGCCAGCAGGTAATAAAGGCGCTCGGCGTCTGCCTCGGGATCCTTCACCGAAAGCCCTTGCAGCCAGTGGTACGCCTCCCTATCGTGCTGCCGCAGATGGCGCGCTTTGCCGAGCCATACCCGGGCGCGGTCACGGTCCGCACCCGCCAGCGCGGCCGTCATGAATTGCAGCTCCTTGCGCGCGGCCTCATGCTGGCTGGCGCGCAGCAGACGATCCACCCGGAAGAACATCAAAGAAGCTGCAACCGGCGGATACCCGCGGCCCAGCGAGCGCCTCAGCTTTTCGAGCGCGGTTCCCGCGTCCCGGGCTTCCCCCGTCAAGGGGAACTCGTAGTAAATCCGCTGCCAGCTACTCGCCGCGCCGATGTCGTTCCCGACGGCCTCGTGAATGCGCGCCAACAAAGCGAATGCCGCCGGCTGCGGAAGCTCCGGCAGGTTGGCGCGCAGCAGTCTCTCACCCAACTGCGCTCGGCCTCCCTCAAGATGAGCCTGGGCGGCGAGAAGAACGGCGTCCCCTCGCCACGGCGAGGAAGGCTGATGTTGCAGCACCTCCTCGGCGGCGAGAATGGCCTGTCCATAGCGCTCTTGCTGGAGGAACACCCGGGCGAGATGAAAGGAAGCGTAGTCGGCCAATGGCGGCAGCCTGTCCCGAGCCGCCTGGAGCTTCGGGATCGCGCTTTCGAAACCGCCGCTTTCCGATTCCGCCGCGCCAAGGTACAGAAGAGCGACAGCTCCCTCGGTGTCACGCGGGTGCCGCGCGGCAAAGGATTCGAGCGGCGCCCGGGTCCGCTCGGAGGGCTTCTCCCGGTGTGCGGAAACCAGCCGCTCCAGGGACTCGGCGGACGCGGGGGTGGCCAGGCCGAGGACCGAACACACCGCCAGCGCGGCAATTCTTCCGCGTGTCGCGCCTCGGGCTCTGAAGTCAACTGAGCGCATCATGATCCGAGTGCAAAGACGGATCCGGAACGCTTCACCATGGCTCGGGACCTGGGTTCCCCACCCGGCTCATGTCGGCGCGTCACCCGCCCGGCGCCGCCCGAGAGCCGCACCCACCTCATTTTAGCTCAGCGGCCGCAGCCGGCCGCGCCGCCAGCCTCAGCGCGTTCCAATGGCCCGAAGCCGCGAAGCGGCCGGACTCGTTGAACAGCTCAATCCGCGCCTCACCCGCCGGCGAAAGACGTCCGGAGCCGTAATAGGTTCCACCTGGCGAGCGAAGCGTGAGGCACGGGAAACTGAGCTCAGGCACCCCCCGCGCCGCCGACAGCTCGAAGCATCCTTCCAT
>CAYRPT010000501.1:0-3428 GCA_964425895.1 uncultured Solibacteraceae bacterium
GCAGCAGGCGAGCCGAGCGGTATGCGCCCCGCACATGGATGAGAATTTCGTTGTCGTTGGGAGAGCCGTAGTTCATCAGGATCAGCGTGGCCCGGCGTGAAGACGGATCCCGCCGCAGGCTCGCGATCACCGTGCCGGTTCCCCAGAGGCGAACCGGACGGCGTACATGCGTCACGATGTCGATCACGTCGAGGGCGAATTCGCTGGGGTCGGCGATCCGCTCCTGGTAGACCACCACCCGGCCCCGGCCGCAGCGGTAGAAAGCGCGGTCGTGTTCCTCGCGGACCGGACCCGACACCGCCTCCTTCCACCAAGCGGACTGCGTGGCGTCGTCGAGGATCACCGTGGCGCCGGCGCGGGCATGCGCGAGGATCCGCTCGGCCGCGGCCGGAGCGCCGGCATGCAGACTCGCGGCGACCAGCGCCAGCAGGCGGTCCGGATCGGGCGGCGGAGGCGATGCCAGCGGCGCCAAGGCCGGCGAACCGTTGTGGCGGAAAAGGAGGTTCGCGATCTCGGCGGTCTCCTCCCCGTGCTCTTGTAGCGCGGTGATCGTCGGATCGGGTGGGGTGGCAAACAGGGCGGAATTCTCGCGGAGCCAGCGCGCGGTGGAACCGAGATGCCGCCAGGCGGCCCGCGCCTTCTCGTCGCCCTTGCGCAACGCCTCGCGATAGCGGGGCTCCACCGCGAGAAGCCAGTTGCCGCCCGATACGCGCGCCTCGGCCAAACCCGCCTCGAGCGAGTGAAAAGCCACCATCCGGTCGGGAGTGACGCCCGCGCGTTCGTCGGGAAGATAACCGAGTACCGCCGGCCGGCGCGGATTCATCTCCCGCAACCATGCATACCAGTGAAGGTTCGCGTCCAGCCACGGCTGGCCGCTTGCCCCGGCGGCCACCACGTCACCGATCTCGCCGGAGGGCCGGGTAGCACCAGGCCACACTCCCCGGGACAGGATGGCCGGCTCGGTTTCGCCCTGGCGGGCCCACTCCTCGATGGAAACGAACCGCAGTTCCCTGGTCCGGACTACGGTCAAGCCGGCGCGCCCACAGGCTTCGACGAATCCAGCCGCCGGCTCGTCGGCGACGATGGCGGTGATGCCGCCTTCTTCGAACAGCGGCACATCGGCGGCGCCGGCGCCGTCCCAGCGGAGAATTACGTCGCGAGTCAGATCGAGCGGCGCCACTTTGGCCTCACGACCAGCAGTATAGCTTCGACCGGACCCGGCAGACAGGCGGCCGACCGGATGTACTGACCGCAGGGCCGCCGTCATGGCGGGGCGGGCCGCCCACTCCATGAGAGGCTTTTGTTCCAGCGCGAGGATGGAACAAACACCACGGCCAAGGTTCAACCTGCCAACGCTATCGTCAGAAGTCTGCCAGCGCGGCGGCTTCGCTGGGATATAATCCCAACCGAACCCGCCGCGCCCGCGGGACGGCGGTCCATGCCGGGAGCCGTTGACAATGACCAGACCAAGCGATCTCACTCGCCGGGCCTTTTGCGGCGTCCTCGCGGCGCCCGCGGCCACACGGGACCGCAAGCTGCGCGTGGGCGTGGTAGGTGGAGGCTTCGGGACGTCGTTCCAGTTTCACGAGCACCCGAACGCCGTGGTGGAAGCCGTGAGCGACTTGCGCCCCGACCGCCGCGAGCGCCTGGTCAACACCTATCGCTGCTCGAAGGTGTACGACTCGCTCGACGAGCTGCTCGAGGACCGCGCCGTCGAGGCCGTGGCGCTGTTTACGCCGGCGCCGGACCACGTAAACCACACGCTGGCGTGCCTGCGGGCCGGCAAGCACGTGCTCAGCGCCGTTCCCGCCGCCATGTCGCTCGAGGAGTGTGAGCAGTTGGTCGAGGGGGTCAAACGCGCCGGGCTTACGTACATGATGGCGGAGACGAGCTACTACCAGCAGCTTGCCATCAGTGCGCGGAAGTTCTATCGCGACGGGGCCTTTGGGAACCTGTATGCCTGTGAGAGCGAATACCATCACGCGGGCCTGGAGAGTCTCTTCTTCGAGGGAAGCCGGCGCACGTGGCGCTACGGGTTTCCGCCGATGCACTATCCAACGCACTGCACGGCGCACCTCATCGGCGTCACCGGCGAGCGGCTGACCGAAGTCACCTGCATCGGGTGGGGGGACGGCGATCTCATCCTCAAAGACAATGAGTACCGGAACCCTTTCTGGAACGAAACGGCCCTCTTCAAAACCAGCCGGGGCACTTCGTTTCGCGTCGCCGTGTGGTGGAAGGGCGCTCATCGCGGCACCGAGCGGGCGCAATACTTCGGCGACCGCATGAGTTTCTTTTACGAGCACCCTAACGGCCTGGGGCCGGCCATCGTGCGTTGGAGCAGCGGCATGGAAAAAGACAGCGGCGGTTTCGCCCGGCAGCGCGCCGTTCTCGAACCGTACCCAATGCCGAAATGGTGGGCCACGGATATGCTGCCCCAGCCGCTGCGCCACGACAGCGGCCACCAGGGGTCGCACACCTTTCTTACCCATGAGTTCGTGGACGCCGTGCTCAGCGAGCGGAAACCCGCGGTGGACGTCTATGAGGCCGTAGCGTACACGGCGCCGGGAATCGTGGCTCACCACTCGGCCCTGCGGGGCGGGGAACAGTTGAAAGTGCCCTCGTTCGACCCGGCTTGAAGCGCCGCAGGGGGGCGGTGTGCGACGAGGTCCTTCATTTTTGGGGAGGACGTGGATGAGTTCGAGATCGTGTACGATCACCCGGCGCCAGGCGCTGTTGGCGGCCGCCGCGGCGGTGGAGTTGCGGGCCGCTTCCGAAGGGCCATTCGTCGCCACCGCCGGCTATCTTTGGCAGCGCCGGCTCCAGCGGGAGCAGCGGCCGCTCGCCGAGGGTCTGGAGGAGATCTTCCGCACCACGGCTGCCGCCGGCTTCCGCCGCATGGAGCTGACCGCGGATTTCCTCAAGCCGGACCTCCTCGACAAGGTGGCGGCGCTCATTGAACGGTACCGGCTGGAGGTCCCGGTCTTCTACTACTGGGCCGTGCTGCACGAAGCGGCAGCAGCCGAAACGTCGCTGGCCGGCCTGGAAGCCGCCGCCGGCGGCGCGGAGTCGCTCGGAGCGAGCATCCTGGACCTGAGCATCGCCTGGAAGCCCGGCAAGCGACCCAAGACGGACGAGGAACTCGCCGTGGAAGCCGGCAACGTGCGGCGGATCGCGTCCCAGATGGCGGTCCGGGGCTTCAAGACGGCGCTCCACAACCACGACGTGGAGATGCTTGACGGCGCCCGCGAGTGGCGCTACCTGATGCGGAACCTGGAATCCGGGGAGGCCGGAGCCTGCCTGGATCTCGACTGGGTCTACCGCGCCGGGCAGGATCCCGGCGTCATCATCGGAGAGCTGCCTGGACGAATTCACCTTGTCCATCTGCGCAACGCGAGCGGCGGGAAATGGACGCAGGAGCTCGGCGA
>CAYRPT010000501.1:3438-3806 GCA_964425895.1 uncultured Solibacteraceae bacterium
TGGGGCGCCGTCGCCGGTCATCTGAAGAGGGCCGGCTTCCGGGGGTACCTGGTGGCGGAGTTGATTCACGAGCCCGGCATGACCACCGTGACGCGATCCGTCGAGGAGAACCTCCGGCGGAGCCGCGAGCTGATGGAGAAGACCTTCGGGGGCGCCTGAACGGCCCGCACCCGCTGCCGCTCCGTACAATGGAGGCGTGTCGCTGGAGCCGGTCCTGCGGTTTGAAATCGAAGCCGAATGCCCCGTTACAGGGGCGCGTGCGGGGCTGCTGCATACTCCCCACGGCACGGTCGAAACGCCCGTGTTCATGCCGGTCGGCACGCAGGGAACCCTGAAAGGGGTCCGCACCGACGAGCTCCTCGGCGAGC
>CAYRPT010000502.1:0-3797 GCA_964425895.1 uncultured Solibacteraceae bacterium
CATCGACGAACTTGCGGAGGCGTTCGGCCATCGGGCCCGGCACCGGCTGGTCGTCAGGGAGCACAACGAGCCCGTACCGCTCCCAGGGTTGGTCCGGTTCGACGATGTCGAACTGCACCCGCGACTCGGTGAGTAGCTTGAGCAGCCCGTAGTTTGTTGGCGTCGACGGCTTGTCGAAGGGCAGCCCGCCACTGACGATGGCCGCCTCGATGACCGGGACGGCGCCTTCGAGGTACGGCTCGAGGTCGCGGATCCGCTGGAATGCTTTCCCGATGACGTGATAGACCGCCGGGTCGAGGCGCCCGGAGGGCGGCATCTGATCCCCGATGTCACAGCGGGCGGTCTGGGCGACGATGGAGGCCAGCTCGGGCTCGAGTTGTTCGGGACGCTTGAGACCCCCGAAATCCGCCCAGGAGTACTGGAACCGGCCGGTCATTCCGTAGGTCGTAATGCCGTGCGTCCGCATGTAGCGGGTGTTGGCCGGAAAATAGAAGTAGCCCCACGACGCCGTCGGGAGCGCCTCGATGTCCATGTTGTCGCTGAACGCGACGCGCTCGGCCAAGCGGTATCCGCCCTGCTCGTTGAAATCGACCTGGCAGCCGGACCGGGCCGTCTGAGACACCTCCCGAGCTCGTCTCATAAAGGACTTGTAGAGCTCATGCTTGTGGCGGCGTTGATCCTCGACCTTTCCGGGATCCAATCCCTGGCTCCGCATTTGGCGCCGGCATCCCTCGCACCAGCATGTGCCGTCCTTGGGCCAAGGCATGTCGAACCACGGCCCGTCAATCTCGTAGCGTGATACGAACTCCCTGGTGTGATCGAGCATGAGCTGGACAAAACCGTCGTGCACCAGGCACAACGATGTCCAGCCGGGCGTGCCGTCCTCGCGCAGACCCATGTCGGGCCGGCCATCGGCCAGCACGCGGCGCCACTCGGGGTGGTGGGCGTGCAGGTAGTTATCCCACGTGGTGCAGTAGTAAGCGTAGACCTCGATCTTCCGCTGCCGGCAGGCTCCGACCTGCGCGCCCAGCAGATCAAAGTCAAGGCCCGGATGCACGGGGCCATACTGGGACGGGTAGTAGAAGTATCCGTGCATATCCTTGGCGAAGACGACGATCGCGTTGATGTTCGCCTTCACCAGGGCATCGCCGAACTCGTCGGCCTGGAAGTCCGCTCCGATCTTCTTCACGTGCTCGGAGTTGTGGAAGTCGAGGTGGATCTTGCGCCAGGGCCGGCGGGGAAGGCTGCGGAGTTTCGGATCGATCCAGAATCGTTCCACGACCGGCCCGCCCGCGGCGGCGAGTCCCACTGGGACCGCCGCCCCGGCCGCAGTGAGCAGAGCTCGACGTGTAACCTTCAAGCCGGTGTTCGTGTTGGGTTGCTGGGGCATTCCTCCGATCTAACCGCTACGATCATGGCCATGTCAACCGAAGCTCAGCCGTGGCGGGACAAGGACCACTCCCGGCCGAGACAGGAATGACCGGCCGCCACACCTCCCCTCACGGTCTGGAGAACCGGCCGCAGTCCGGAGGTAAGCCCTGGCCGGGGACCGTGCTTGAAGTTCAGCCGCCAGGCGAATATGCTAAGCCAAGGTCAACAGGCATGGATAGACACTCTCGACACAGCCGGCGGGATTTCATCCGCCTGAGCGGCGCGGCTGCGGCCGGCGGAAGCTCTTTGTTCCACATTGTTCCGGCGCGCGTTCTGGGGCAGGGCGGGCCACCTCCGAGCGACATCCTGAACCTCGGGCACATCGGGATTGGAGGGCGCGGACGGCGGTTTCTGAGACCGGAGGCCGATTTAGGAAAGGCAGTGCCGGCGCCGACCAACCTTGGTGGAGACGGCACGGCGGTCCTATCACCGGCCCGGTCGATGGCCCTTTGCGATGTTGACAGCGGCCGGCTCGATCAGGCGGCCACGCTGGTCGGCGGCCGGCCACGGCTCTACAAGGACTTTCGCCGGCTGCTCGAGGATAAGGATGTGGACGCGGTGTATATCGCCTCGCCGGACCACTGGCACGCCCTCCACACCATCCTCGCCTGCCAGGCCGGCAAAGACGTCTACGTGGAAAAGCCCGCCTGCAACACCATCGAAGAGGGCCGGGCGATGGTCGACGCGGCGGAACGCTACGCCCGGGTGGTCCAGGTCGGCTCGCAGGGCCGCTCGCAGCCTGCGGCGTGGCAGGCGGCGAACTACATCCGCGCCGGCCGGATCGGCCCCGTCCGGAAGGTCCTATGCTGGCACTACGCCAGCCCGGCCGGTGACTGGACGCCGGACTCCGAGCCCCCGCCCGAGCTCGACTACGAGATGTGGGTCGGGCCGGCGCGTTGGATTCCTTACAACCGTAAGCGCACGCACGGGTCGTTCCGCTGGATGATCGATTTCGGCGGTGGTCAGATCCGCGACCGGGGCGCCCACGTGATGAGCATCGCGAACTGGATCATGGACGCGGATGCCACCGGACCGGTGCGCGTGTCGGCGGCCGGGGAGCCGCCGCATGACGGGATGTACAACTCGGCGGTGACGATGGAAGTGACCTACGAATTCAAGGACCCGGATTGGACGCTGGTGTGGGCGCAGCCAGGGGTTCCCTCTGTGGAACTAGACGCGCGCTACGGCGCCGTGTATTGGGGCGATACCGGCAACATCACGGTGACTCTGGGCGACGGCGACCGCACGGCCGCGCCGCAGCGTGTGAGTGACTTCGCGGCCCAGTGCGACTGCGGAAAAGCATTCCGGAGTCCGGGCCATTCCGCCAACTTCGAGGAATGCATCCGTACGCGCGCCAAGCCGATCATGCACATGGAGGCGGCGCACCGTGTCGCGTCGCTTTGCGTCTTGGGAAACATCGCTTTCCAGTTGCGGCGTCCGCTCGAATGGGACCCGGTCAACGAGCGCTTCAAGGATGACGCGGAGGCGAACCGGCTGCTGAGCCGGCCGGGCCGCGGGGAATGGCATTTGTAGCGGGCAAGGAGAAGTCATGCGGGACGATAAGCAGTTCCTGGCGGATATCCAGAGTGATGATGCAGAGGTCCGGTTCACAGCCTGGCGATCCGCGGGCGAGGTTTCACCATCCGTCATACCCCAGCTCGGGAAGCTGGGCGGGTCGGAAAACCCCGGAGTAGCCAACGCGGCGCGCGAGGCGCTGGCGACGCTGGTTCATTCGGTAGGCAAGGATGAGGCCGCGGCCGCGAGGCCGGCCGTGGTGCAAGGGCTGCTTGGCCTGGCCGGAGCTGCCTACTCGTTCCCGGTGAGGGTTCACGCGCTCCGCCTGCTGTCGCATCTCGCCGATGAGCAGTCGGCGCCGGCCATCGCCGCATGGCTGAGCGATGCCGAACTGCGGGAGGAGGCCATCTACTGCCTCGAGCGTGTTCCGGGGGGTGCGGCGGTTGGCGCGATGCTCTCCGCATATGAAAAAGCTCCCCCTGGCTTCCAGCAGAGGATCCTCGCTGCTTTCGGGCACCGGGGCGCTCCGGAGGCGGCGGATCTGTGTGCGCGGGAAATGCGGTCCTCGGATACCGCCATCGCCGTGGCCGCGGCGAAGGCTCTTGGCCGAATCGGACACAAGCCTGCTTCCGAGCCGGCATTCCCGGATGTGGCCCGGCTCAATGAGTGGCAGAAGATGGAGGTGATGGACAGCCGGCTTCGCTATGCTGATGCCCGGGTCCGGAAGGGTGACTCCGCCGAGGGTCTACGAATCTACCGCGAGGCACTGGACGCAACGGAGGAACACTGGCAGTGCGCCGCCATTGTGGGTATCGCTCGAATCGGAACCGTCGAGGCGGCGGGGGCGATCT
>CAYRPT010000503.1:0-3791 GCA_964425895.1 uncultured Solibacteraceae bacterium
GTACGACGAACTCCGCCGGGTAGCCGGCGGCGTCATGCGGGGTGAGCGGCCCAACTCCACTCAAGCCGGCACCCGTTCAGCCTCCATGCGCCGCACACGCACCTTCACCTCGACCCGCGAACCCAGGCGGTTGAGAATGGACATGAGTCTGTCCACCGTGAACCGCCCCAAGTCCGCATTGCGGATGCGCGAGAAGTCGGCGGCGGCAAACCCCGTGCGGCCGTGCGCCGCGCGCACCGTCAGCCGTTGCTTGTCGAGCGTCTTGATGATTTCGGCAGCGAGGATAGCCTTGAACTGCTCGGCATCCGCGTTCTCGTGTCCGAAGTCACGAAACACATTGCCGCTGCCTCGCACAACTTCCATCTTTTCTTTCATCGCAGCATCTCCTTCAGCCGCTTCAAACGGTCCCTGACGAGGTCTATCTCGCGCTTCGGCGTCCCGATGCCCTGTGTCGACTTCTTGTGGCCGTGCTCCCTCCGGGAAAGCCTCAAACTCCTTGAGCGCCGCCCTGATCCACGAGATGGGCCGTGTCTCCCGCGTCATCCGTCGGTCGCCACCTGGTCCTGGCGAATCCGCTCCCTCCGTTATGTTGTCACAAATGACAACATCCGTCAAGGAGACCACCGTCAGGTTTCACCATCGCACGCACCGCGGTTCTGACGGCGGCAGTGCCACATCGCCCATTTCCGCAGCCTTGGCGGCCATTTTTCCAGGGACGGATGTCGTAATCGCCCGTCCGGTTACGCATACTTATTGACCCGCGAGAAAGAACTCGCCGGGCAAGGAACGATAACGGAAACACGGCTCCGCCGCGCGTGGAGGCGCCCCCGGAACATCGGAGCGGGACGTCCAGCCCCCACTCGACCCCGGGGCGTCCTCCTGACGGAGGAGCCGGAAACGATCAGCGCGTTCGTGTCGTTGCCGGTCGGGCTGGTTCCAAACAGCGCGACGAGCGGCGCCCGCGGGTTATAGTCCTGGACCAGCGGCGCCGCCGGCGGCGGTCGAGGCTGGATCGGCCTGGAGCGAACACCGCGGCCGGCGCCTTCCCGGTCCGGCCCGTTCCGGCCGTGGCCGGAAGGTAGTCCACGGCGTTTCCGAGCCGGTCAGCCTGCATCGTGGGCCCGGTCCCGGTTACAATCGCACTCCGGGGGGCCCGGCGGCCCCTGGCCCCCGGAAACCGGTTGATACTTGGAGGAGGAGTGCCGGAATGGCCGGGCCCACGGATGTCGCAACGCTGCTCGCGCGCTGGAGCAACGGCGACAAAAGCGCCCTTGACGAACTGGCGCCCATCCTGTACGACGAACTCCGCCGGGTAGCCGGCGGCGTCATGCGGGGTGAGCGGCCCAACCTCACGATTCAGCCGACGGACCTCGTCCACGAAGCCTATCTCCGCATGGCTGACCAGACCCGCCTCCAAAGCCGGGACCGGGCGCATTTTCTCGCCCTCGCCGCGCGTGCCATGCGGCAGATTCTGGTGGACCACTGGCGGCGGCGCAAAGCGGCGAAGCGCGGCGGAGGAGTCAAGATTCAGCTTGAGCCCGGAATTGACGTGGCCGCGGAGAAACCCGCCGAGGTCGTCACCCTCGATGATGCCCTCCAGGCCCTGGCGGAGATCGACCCACGCAAGGCGCAGGTGATCGAACTGCGCTTTTTCGGGGGTATGACGGCAGCGGAGATCGCCGAGGTCCTGGGCGTTTCAACGGCCACCGTCGGCCGCGAGATCCGATTCGCCCAGGCATGGCTGCACCGCGAGCTCAGGGCGCGCGGCGGCGGAGCGTGAAACCCAGTGACAGACGACACAGAGCACTGGCGGCGCGTCGAACAGATCTTCGCTGCCGCCCTGGAGACGGAGCCGGGAAACCGGGCGGCGTTTCTGGCCGCGTCCTGCGGAAACGATGCCGCGCTCCAGGCTGAGGTGGAAAGCCTGCTCGCGCACGAGACGGGCTCCGACAGCGCCCTCGGAGGCGTGGTCTCGGAGGCGGCGGCGCTCTACACCCTTGCCGCCGGCGAGAACCTCGACGTCGGACTCCAGATCGGCAACTATCAGATTGTGCGCGAGGTTGCGCGGGGCGGGATGGGGATCGTCTACCTCGCGGTCCGGCGCGATGCCGAGTACATCCAGGTAGTCGCCATCAAGCTGCTGCGCAGCGGGCTGCGGTCGGACCGCTTCCTCCGCCGTTTCCGCGACGAGCGGCAGTTCCTGGCGAATCTCCAACATCCGAATATCGCCACCATCATGGACGGCGGCACCACCGAGGACGGCCGCCCGTACATCGTGATGGAGTATATCGAGGGGGAGCCGGTGACGGCGTACTGCGAGCGCCGGAACCTGGATCTCGACCAGCGGCTGGAACTGATCCACACCATCTGTCAGGCTGTCGGCCACGCCCACCGCAACCGCATTCTCCATCGCGACCTCAAGCCGGAAAACATCCTCGTAACGCGTGACGGCCTCGTGAAGCTCGTGGATTTCGGTGTTGCCAAGCTGCTGGAACCCGACCAGGATTCGGTCGGACAGACTACCAGTTCCTTTCGTTTTCTGACGCCGGCTTACGCCAGCCCCGAGCAATTCTCCGGCTTGCGCCTCACGCCGGCGGCGGACGTCTACTCGCTGGGTGTCGTGATCTACGAGCTGCTGGCCGGGCGTCACCCGTGGGAGGAGCTGCGCGCCACGCCCTACAAGCTGGCCGTCGCCGCGGGCAAAGAGCCGCCACCGCCGCCGGGCCGGGCCAAGGACGTGCCCGCCGCGCGCGCCCGGCGGCTCCGCGGCGACCTCGACCGGATTGTTCTCAAGGCCGTTCACCGCGCTCCGGAGGCCCGCTACCAGACCGCCGGCGAGGTGGCGCGGGACATTGAGCTATACCGCCAGGGCCGGCCGGTGTCGGCCGCCTCCGGTTCGCCCTTCTACCGGCTGTCGAAGTGGGTGGGACGCCATCCCGGCGCGGCCGCTATGTCGGCGGTGTCGGCGATCCTGTTGCTGCTGGTGGCGGCGCTCGCCTCGCGGCTGGCCTTCCGGAGCCACGAGCTCTCCGTCGCCGTGCTCCCTGATGTGGCCGTGTCACGGCTCTGGACGGCGCGTCAGGCGATGGCCTCGGGGGACTATGCCGCGGCGGAAGGCCACTACCGGGACGGCCTGGCGTTGCTCGAACGGGCCCGGGAGTCCGGCGCGCCTCCGGCCATCCTGGCCCCGGCTATTACGGCCGCCCAGTCCGGTCTGGCGCTCGCCGCCGTGCGGCAGGACAAACTCGGAGCCGCGGCCGAGGCTGCCGGTCGGGCGGTGATGGCGGCCCGCGGATCGGGCCGGGGCGAATGGATCGCCGTTTCGCTGTTCGTCACCGGCGACGTGTTGAGCCGCCAGGGAGATGTGCAGGGGGCCGCCGACCGGTACCGCGAGGCCTGCCGGCTGGGTGTGGGCACGCCGCAGCTCGCCGCCGCAGCGCCCGAGCCCGCATCGGTGGAGCGCTGGTTGGGGCACTGCGGGCGGTAGAGGTGCCGCGGCAAGCCGGCAGGTCTCCGCCGGGCCCTGGGAGCCGGGGTGCGCGCCCATCGGCCGTGCTGCATGGTCAGGTTTGCCGCTTCGCTTCCTGCCAGGCGTCCTCCATCTCGTCGAGCGTCGCCTGTCCGGGAGGGCGTCCTCGCTCGCTCAGGCGGGTCTCGACCATACCGAAGCGCCGGCGGAACTTGGCGTTGGCCTTGCGCAAGGCCTGCTCCGGGTCGACGGCCACGTGGCGGGCGAGGTTCACCACCACAAAGAGGACATCGCCGATCTCTTCCTCGAGGGCGCCGGAATC
>CAYRPT010000504.1:0-3788 GCA_964425895.1 uncultured Solibacteraceae bacterium
GGCCAAGGAAGTCGCCCAGGAGGGGATCTGTGTGAACAGCGTGGCGCCGGCCGTGGTGCGGACCCGAATCCTGGACCAACTCACCCCGGAGCAAGTAGGCTACATGACCTCCAAGATCCCCATGCGGCGTACCGGCATGCCGGAGGAGATTGCCGCCGTGGTGCACTACCTGGCTAGCCCGGACTGCTCGTTTGTTACCGGGCAGTGCCACGACGCCAGCGGAGGGCGCGCGACTTACTAACGAGGCCCGCGAGATCGAGGGAATCCGCGGCGCGGCGCCGGGATTACCGCGCGACGGCCACGACATCCATCGCGAAGCTCGTATCGAGCGACGGCAAGCCTTCCACCTCGAGAAGTGTGTTGGCCGGCGGCCGCTGGCGGTCGAAAAAGTCGAACTTCAGTTCGCGGATGCGCTCGCTGATGCCGGTCGGCAACGCGTAGAAGTGGACGATCGCAACATCCTCAAAAGACGCTTTGGCCTCCTTCAGGGACTCGCCGAGACGGCCGAAGGCCAGCTTCACGTCGGAATCCCCGTATCGGAAGGCAAGCTGGGCGGTCGAGAAGATGACGCCGCCGGGAGCAACCAGCGCGGCGTGCGAGAAGTCGACGGCCGGCGGCAGAGGGCGCGGATTCGCGAGCTCGAGCGGCGCCCGGGGAGGCGCCTTCAACCGCACCACGGCTTCGCAGGTCACGGCGGCGTGTGTGTAGACCCGTCGTAATTGCAGGTGATTCAGCGCGGCATGGGGAAACGCCGCGGCCATCGAACGCCGGACCTCGGCGCCGTCATCGAGCGAGCTGCAGTAGCAGGTGACCCGTACTACGTCAAGCGCGGGATCGGACCCAAGATCCGCGGCGGCGGCCGCGATTTTCCCGACGGAATCCCTCGCCAGCGGAGCTACTTCCAGTACCGCCTCGCCGGTCGCCACGGTCTGTCCCGACAGGAATGCCAGGCCGTGCGGGTTTTCCTCTTTTCTCGACTCTGCGACCGATTCCATCACGACCTGGGCGCCTTGTACCGGAAGCTGGCCGACCTGTACGACGGTGAGTGAAGGAAGCGCCTGCCGCTTGCGGCTGAAGAACTCGCTGACCACGGTCTGCACGCGTCTCGTATCGCCGCTGCCGGCGACGAAGGAGCGGAGATGGATGATCCGGTTTCTCCTGTTTACCCGCGTGAGCGCCTTGAGGGCGTTCTCGGTCTGCTTCGAAAGCAGTCCATCCGCGGAAAGCGGTGCGACGTGAAACACGAGTCTCGCGGCTTCGGCCCGGCTTACCGCGGGAGGATCCGGGGGCAGGGCCAATACCTGCGTTTTCGGTTCCTCCTCCTCCTGTTGAGGAAGCGGCGATGCCGCCAAGAGGGCAGCCAAGACGCCGCAGGCCATCCGTATCAACTGGCCGGAGCCTATCCGCATCATGGTTCTGCCCCACAGTTTAGCAGAGAGGCGATTCCCCAATGGACTGCCTCTCCTCATCCAATGTGGTATGATTCAGTAGGCCATATAATGTTGCCGAAGCCATATCTCGACGGCCGTTCGGGGACGCCTCTATATCGACAACTCTATGAATATATTAGATCTTCCATCTCCAGCGGACATATGGAGCCGGGTGAGCGTCTTCCATCCACAAGGATATTGGCTGAGCAGATTGGACTGAATCGGACAACCGTAACCGCAGCCTATGAACTCCTCGAGGAAGGCGGCTGGATACGAAGCCACGTCGGGCGTGGGAGTTTTGTGGCGGGTGTCGTGGATGCGGAAGCGGGCCGTCTCGATTGGTCGTCAGTCCTGGCTAAGCCGGAATGGGATAGCCCGGCAGCGCCGGTGATCGGGCGTGGCGCCGCGATCAGCTTCGCCTCCTCGCGCCCATCCGCCGAACTGTTTCCGGTGGATGCAATTCGCGAGACCGCCCGGGAGGTGGTCGAAAGCGAAGCGGCCGAGATTCTGCAACTGGGTTCGCCCACGGGTTTTCCCCCTTTGCGGCGGTATCTGTGGGAGTCGTCGCGGAAAGCCGGCGAAGCACGGGACTCCGACGAGCTGATTGTCACGAGCGGATGCCAGCAGGCGCTCGACCTGTTGCAGCGAGTGCTGATCGAGCGGGGCGACAAGGTGGTGGTCGAGGATCCGGTGTATCCGGGTATCCACCACGTGCTCGCTCGCGCCGGCGCCCGCCTCGCGGGCGTACCGGTGGGACCGCACGGGCTGGACATCGAGCGCCTGGAGGAAGTGCTGTCGAGGGAGAGTCCGAAGCTCCTGGTCGTGACAACCGATTTTCAGAACCCGACCGGGGCCACGCTCCCGCTCGAGGCGCGGCGCGCGCTCCTGCGGGCCGCTCACGCCGCCGGTGTCGTGGTGGCGGAGAATGACATCTACGCCGACTTGCGCTATTTGGGCGAACCTCTGCCGTCCCTCAAGGAGTTGGACGATGTGGGGAACGTGATCCAGTTGCGGAGCTTTTCGAAGGTTTCCTTTCCCGGATTGCGCGTGGGGTGGGTGCTGGGGCCGCGGCCCGTCATCGAGCGGCTTGCCGAGGCGAAGCAGTGGTCGGACCTGCATACGGATCACCTCTCCCAGGCGGTGTTATGCCGCTTCGCGGTATCCGGACGCCTGGATGAGCATCGGAGCCGGGTGATCGCCAGCGGCCGCGAGCGTCTGGCAGCGGCGCTTTCCGCCTGCGCCCAGCACCTGCCGCCGGGTTCGCGGTACACACGGCCCGAAGGCGGGATGAGCCTGTGGGTCGAATTGCCCTCGCCGCTCGATTCCGATCTGCTGTTGAGCAGGGCCCAGAGCGCCGGTGTGGAGTACCTGCCAGGCCGGTACTTCGCCGTGAGCCGGCCGCATCCCGGCGGCCTGCGGCTGAGCTTCGCGGGACTGGAAGTGGCCGCGATCCGCGAGGGACTGTCGATTCTCGGAAGAGTGTTTGGAGACGAGTTGCGGCGCGCGGGCGAGCAATCGCGGTTCGCTCCGGCGCCCGCCGTGGTGTAAGGGTGTATGCCGGCTGAAAGGACTCGTAGGGGCGTGACGGGTGGCGGCCGCTCGAAGGCGCAGCCGGCGGCTTGATTCACGGGAGGTAAGAGATGTATTTGAGCGATGAGTTTCGCGTTAAGGTCGGCTTGGCCGAGATGCTTAAGGGCGGCGTGATCATGGACGTGACGAACGCCGATCAGGCGAGGATCGCCGAGCAGGCGGGCGCGGCGGCGGTGATGGCCCTTGAGCGAGTGCCCGCCGATATCCGCAAGGAGGGCGGCGTAGCCCGCATGGCTCCGATCAAGAAGATCCGGGAGATCATGGCGGCGGTCAGCATCCCGGTGATGGCCAAGGCGCGGATCGGCCACTTCATGGAGGCGCGTGTCCTCGAAGTGCTCGAAGTGGATTACATCGACGAGAGCGAGGTGCTGACCCCCGCCGACGAAGAGCACCACATCGACAAGCGGCATTTCAAGGTTCCGTTTGTGTGCGGCGCGCGAAACCTGGGCGAGGCGCTGCGGCGGATCGCCGAAGGCGCCGCGATGATCCGGACAAAGGGGGAAGCCGGCTCCGGAAACATCGTCGAGGCCGTGCGGCACATCCGGACGATCGTGAAGGAAATGAAGCAGCTTACGGTGCTCGGCCAAGAGGAGCTGGTGCACGAAGCCAAGAAGCTTGGCGCACCGCTCGAGCTGGTGGAGTACATTCACGAGAACGGCCGGTTGCCGGTTCCCAATTTCTCCGCGGGAGGGATCGCCACGCCTGCCGACGCCGCGTTGGTCATGCAGCTCGGGGCCGAAGCGGTATTCGTGGGTTCGGGCATCTTTA
>CAYRPT010000505.1:0-3773 GCA_964425895.1 uncultured Solibacteraceae bacterium
GGGTGGGGGGAGGGGGGCCGGCCGGCGCCGCGGCGGGTGCGTTGACGCTCGCTGACGTTCTTGCCTCCGTCGAACTCCACTTTCCGCTGCTCGAGCGAGCCCTTCAGGAACGCCGGGAGGCCGAAGGCCGCCTAGTCGAGGCTCAGGGCGGCTTCGACCTGAAGTTGGGATCGAAGGCGGGCACCGAACAGTTCGGCTTCTACGTGAACCGCTCGCTCGACAATTACATCGAACAGCCCACCCGCCTGTTTGGCGCCACCCTGTACTCCGGGTACCGCTTCGGCACCGGCAATTTCGGGCCGTGGAAAGGCGACCAACTGACGCTGGACAGCGGCGAGTGGCGCGCGGGCTTCTCCGTCCCCCTGTGGCGCGACCGGACCATCGATCGCCGCCGCGCGGACACGGACGTGGCTCGATACGGTTTGGACGTGGCGGACAACGGCATCGAGAAGGCCCGGCTGAGCTTCTACAAGGAGGCCGCCAAAAGCTACTGGGACTGGCTCGCCGCCGGGCGCGAACTGGCGCTGACCCAGGAGTTGCTGAAGCTGGCCGTGGAGCGCGACCAGCAGATCGCCGCCGCCGTCGAATTGGGCGATCTGGCCGCCATCGAACGAATCGACAACCAGCGCGCGATCCTCGAACGCCGTTCGGGAGTGTTGCTCGCCGGGCAATACCTGGAGCAGGCGGCAATCGATCTGTCGCTGTACTGGAGGTCTCCGGACGGCTCACCCCGCCAGCCGCCGGACGCCCTCCTGCCCGGTCTGTTTCCGGAGCCGGAAAACCTCACCGGCGAAACGGTGGCCCGCGGCCTCGCCGCTGCCCTGGAACGCCGTCCGGAGATCCGCGCTCTCCTGGCCAAACGCTCCCAGCTTCAGGTGGAGATGGAGCTGGCCTCGAATCAACTTGGGCCGAATCTCGACCTCGCTACGGAATACTCGCGGGACTTCGGCTCCGGTAGCGTGACGAAGATCGGCAATGAAGTCAAGGCCTCGGTCATCTTCGAACTGCCCTTCCAGCGCCGCAAGGCGCAGGGCAAGCTGACTCAGCAGACGGCCAAGCTCCGGCAGATCGAGGCTGACCTTCAGTTTGCCCGCGAGCGGGTCGCCGCCGAGGTCCGGGCGGCCGCGGTCGGGGTACGCACCGCGCGCGAGCAGGTGGATCTGGTCCGGCAGGAGGTCGATGTGGCCCGCCAGCTCCAACTGGCCGAGGCCGAGAAGTTCCAGCTTGGCGACAGCACCCTGTTCCTTGTGAACCTGAGGGAGCTCTCGGCCGCCGGCGCGCGGCTCCGTGAGATCAAGTCCCTGGCGGGCTACCATAAGGCGCTCGCCGATTACCGCGCCGCCACCACCGCGATTCTCACGGTTGCTCCGGTGCGGAGGAATCGTTGAGGCCGGTGGCGGCGACCGCCTTGCGCCGCACCGTGGATTCGCCTGGCCGCTTCAGCAGTGCGACGGCGGTGCGTACGACAGCGTCCCGGCGCAGCTCCACTTCGTCTCCCCGGGCGACGCCGAACGCCTGATTGAAGATCTCCTGCTTCAAGCGGCTGCGGGTCCACTCCCGGTCCGTTGACCACTCCCCTACCGACGGCTGAATGCCGCGCTCGGAGAGCCAGCTCTGGAAATCGTCCAGCATACCGTCACTGATTTCAAAGCTGGCCTCGACCGGAAGCGAATTGCGGAGAGAGAGCGTAGCGAAGGTGGGAAAGGCGCCGCTGCCTTCGAGCACCATCCGCAGGCGGTTCATCGGTTCCGGAAACTGGATGTGTTCGGGCTGGACTCCCCCGCCCCGGCTCTCGGAGGGATCCAACTGTCCGCCGGCTATGGGCCGCTGGATGGACCGGCCACTCGGTGTGTAGTAGTAGGCCGTGGTCAGGGCGAGACCGGTGTTGTCGGAGAGATCGTAGATCTGCTGGACGAGGCCCTTACCGAAGGTGGGGAGGCCGACGACCGCGCCGCGATGGAGATCCTGCACGGCGCCCGCCACGATTTCGGCCCCACTGGCCGTCTCCGGGCCCACCAGGACCGCCAACCGGAAGGCGTAGGGCTTCGAGGTTCCAGGGACTTTGATCTCCTCGGTCCGGCGGCCGCGGCCGCGTACGCTCACGATCACCTGGTCCGGCTGGAGAAACAAGGCGGCGGTTTCCAGCGCCGCGCCCATCACGCCTCCGTGATTGTCGCGAAGATCCAGCGCCAGGGCCTGGAGCTTGGCGCCTCCCAGCTTCTCAATCGCCTCCCGAACCCGGCGCCCCGTATCGCCTTCAAAGCTCTTGACCCGCACATAGCCGATGCCGGGCTCGAGGAGCAACGCCAGGTCGACGCTCTCGGACGCCATGCTCTCCGGCTTCATCTTGATCTCGATAAGCCGTGCCGCGCCGGGCCGGCGGATGAACAAGTTCACCTCGCGCCGCCGCGATTCCGACAGGAGGCCGACCAGTTGCTCGACACTCAGCCGGTCTAGCGCGATGTTGTTGATTGCCAGGATCTCGTCACCCGGCTGCATGCCGGCATTCGCCGAGGGCGTCCCAGCCAGCGTTTGCAGCACGAACACGCGCCCCGGCAAAATCGAAACGACGCTGCCGAAGCCTTTCTGGGTGGCCGTCTGAAGCTGCCGGAGCTGCTCGAACTGGTCGGGGTCAAAAAAGATCGAATGCGGATCGAGCCGTTTGAGCATCCCTGGGATCGCCCCGCCGTAGACCGCCCGGTAAGAGTTCACCGGCTCGGCGGCGTGCTTCTCCGCCGCGGCGAAGACCTCGACAAACCGCCCGAGCAACTGCTCCAGTTCCGCGGCCGCCGCCGCCGGCTCCTCGGCGCGCACTCCGCCGGCGCACAGAAAGAGAGCCACCGCGGCGGCCTTTTGCATCGGCTTCACCTGCTGAACCGCGTGCCTTTCCGCGCGGTGTGCCGCTCCAACGCCAGCTCGATCAAGCGGTGGATCAGCTCGCGATACGGCACGCCGGCGTGTTCCCACATCTTGGGAAACATACTGATGGTGGTGAATCCGGGAATGGTGTTGATTTCGTTGACGAACAACGCGCCGGTGGCGCCGTCCAGCAGGAAATCCACCCGTGCCATGCCCTCACAGGCAACGGCGCGGTACGCTTGGACGGAAAGCCGGCGAACCTCCTCCAGCCGCGCCGGCTCGAGCTCCGCCGGCAGGCGGAACTCGGTTTCGTTCAGCACGTACTTGTCGTCGTAATCATAGAACTCCCGCGACGGGATGATCTCGCACGGCGTGGCCGCCTCCGGCTCGTCGTTGCCCAGGACGGAGCATTCGAACTCCCGCCCCTCCACCGCGCGCTCCACGATCACCTTGCGGTCGTATTCGGCGGCCAGCGCCAATGCTCGTTCGAGGCCCGCGCGATCGTGAGCCTTCGAGATGCCGACCGAGGAGCCCAGGTTGGCCGGCTTCACAAACATGGGATATCCGAATCGCTCTTCGGGCTCGGAGGCGTCGAGCCGGCCCCGCCACTGGACGATATGGTCCACCACCGGCAAGCCGGCTTCCCGGCAAAGCCGCTTGGTGATGTCTTTGTCCATGCCGGCCGCGGAAGCCAGCACTCCGGCGCCCACGTAGGGTAGCTCCGCCAGTTCGAGGAGCCCCTGAAGAGTGCCGTCCTCCCCAAAAGTGCCGTGCAGAACCGGGAACACGACGTCGATTCCGTCGTTGGCGCCGGGCTCCGGCAGGATGGGTCGCGGTTGCCATCGGCCGCCCGGGGTGATGTAGAACTCGAGCACGTCGTACCGGCTGCGGTCGATCGCCTCAAGAATCGATCG
>CAYRPT010000506.1:0-3771 GCA_964425895.1 uncultured Solibacteraceae bacterium
GCCGGGATCAGCGCAAGCAGGCAGCTAGCGGTCCGCTTCATGAGGCGCAGATTTCAGTGTAGCCCGCGGGGCGCGCGCGGCGCGGGGGGATGAGCGCCGTACACCGCGTTGATGGCTGTGCGCAGAGCCTTCGGGGCCGCGGCCCGGCCGGCTCAGCAGGCCAGCCCCGGCAGGGAGAATCCGTCGACCGGTCCGAGAACCGTCAGGGCGAGTTTGCCGGGCTGGAAGAAGGTTTGGGCGACGTCCTGAAGCTGCCGGGACGTTACCGCGTCCAGGCCGTCGAGGATTTCGTCGAGCTCGAAGAAGCGGCCGAAATACATCTGCTGCCGCGCCAGGTTGGCCATCCGCGCGGACGACGACTCCAAGCTGAGCATGAGCGATCCCTTGAGTTGGTTGACCGCTCGCGCCAGCTCTTCGCCCGGCGCCGGCTCTTCTTTCAGCCGCGTGAGCTCCTCGAGCACCAGGCGCACCACTTCCTCGGCTCGCTCCACGGACGCGCCGGCGTTGACAAGCAGGCAGCCCGTGTCGTGATACAGGCTCAGCTCGCTGAAGATCGAGTAGACGAGCCCCCGCTTCTCGCGGATGTTCTGGAACAGACGCGAGCTCATCCCTCCGCCGAGAATTGAGTTCAAAACATAGCAAGCGTAGCGGAGCTCGTGGTTCACCGGATAGGCCGGCGCGCCGAGGCAGATGTGGATCTGTTCGAGCGACTCCTTGTTCCGGACCTGGAGGTGCGGGCAAGTCTCAGCCTGCGGCCCTGGCGGCGGCGCCGCTCCGGGCGGCAAGTCGGCGAACTCGGATTCGACCAGTTCCAGCAGGTCCTCGTGGCGGACACGCCCGGCGGCAGTGATCAGCAGATTCGATGGAGTGTAGATGGATTGGTGGTAGGCCAGCAGCATCTCCCGGGTAAACGACTCCACCGTCCCCGGAGAGCCTAGAATCGGCCGGCCGAGCGAGTGATTCTCCCAGAAACGGCTGCAAAACAGCTCGTGGACCAAGTACTCGGGAGAATCCGACTCCATCTTGATCTCTTCGAGGATGACGCCTTTCTCCTTGGCCACGTCGGCGTCCCGAAAGAGGGGGCGGCGCACCAGGTCGGCCAGCACGTCGAAGGCCGCCGGCAGGTGCTCGTCGAGAACCTTGGCGTTGTAGCTCACCAGCTCTTTGGCGGTGTAGGCGTCCAGGTTGCCGCCGATCGAATCGACCGAGCGGGCGATCTCTTCGGCAGAGTAGTGCGCGGTTCCCTGAAACACCATATGCTCCAGGAAGTGGGAGAGCCCGTTCTGTTCCGGCCCCTCGTGCCGGGCCCCGGTGCGGACCCAGACACCGACGGCGACGGATCGGACATGGGGCATGGTCTCGGACACCACGGAGAGGCCGTTGGGGAGCGTTGAAACACAGATGTCGCGGTGGTATAGAGCGGACGTGGTCATTGCGGGCTTTATCTTATTGTAACAGCGAGAGCTTAGCGGCCTGTGACGAACGATGTTCCTAACTTCGCAAACGCGGTAACCGCCGGGTCCGCCGCGATGCGCCTTGCTCGCGGGCGGCGCGGGGTAGCGCCGGGTGTCCGGCAGTCTATCGGGTGCTCACCCAGCTCCGGCTCTTGCAGCTCTCGAGCACCTTCTCGAGCAGTTGCATGCCCCACAGACCGTCTTCGAATGTCGGGTAATCGACGGGGGCCTTCGGATCGGCGATGCGCGCATAGAAGCGCCGGTAGAGCTGCTTGTGCGTGTCGTCGTAGCCCTCGCTGTGACCTCCCGGAAGGTCGGCGAAGCCGGCGGCCGCACCCATCAGCAACGGCGGATCTTTAACGATGAGCTTATTCGGCTCATTGCGGTAGCCGATCCAAAGCTGGTCGGGCGCCTCCTGGTTCCACATGACGCCGGCCTTCGTGCCGAAGATCTCCATCTGGAAACGGTTCTTACAGCCGGCCGACATCTGGCTGACGGTGAAGGCGCCGCGAGCGCGCTTGCCCAGGTGGAGCATCACCATCCCGAAGTCCTCGGTGTCGATCTTGACTTCCTTGTAGTCCTCTGGTTTCAGAGTCTTCCCGGCAAACGTCTCGATGGCGACCGTGGGCTTCTTGCGCTTTTTATGGAACGTCTCCATTTCCGCGCAGAGTTGCGTGATCTTCAGTCCGGTCAGATGCTGAACGAGGTCCATCCAGTGCGAGCCGACGTCGGCCAGGACGCGAAGCGGGCCGTTTTCCTTCGCGTTCAGGCGCCAGTTGTAGTCCGTGTCGTAGAGGAGCCAGTCCTGGGAGTAAGTACCCTGGACGATGAGGACGTCTCCCAGTTCACCGGCGGCGATCATCTGGCGGACATGTTGCAGCACCGGATAGTAGCGGAGGTTATGGTTGACGGCGTGAACGGCTTTCTGTTTCTTCGCCAGGTCCAGCATAGCGGCAGCCTCGGCCGCGTTCATCGCCAGAGGCTTCTCACAGAGCACGTGCTTGCCGGCTTCAATGGCCGCTTTGGCCACCGGAGCGTGCAGGGCGTTGGGAGTACAGACGTGGACCGCCTCGATTTCGGGATCCTCGATCAGCTCCATGTAGTTGTCGGTGGTGCGCTCGACTCCGGTGGCCTTTCCGAAACGCTCGGCTTCGTCTTTGGAGATGGCGGCGACACCAGCCACCTCGACGTTGCCCAACCGCCGGATTCCCTCCGTATGAACCTTTCCCATGAACCCGGCGCCGACGACGGCGGTTTTGATCTTGCGCATAGTGTTCAATCCTCGACTCGGCTCTGATTTGGCGGCAGTAATGCCTCCGTACACTGTACCGCAGTCGATTCGCCGTCGTCTTCGAGCGTGCCCGGCCGCGAGCCGGCGGCTTTCGGCATGGGACTGCCGCCGTCAGAAGGTGATCGCCGCCGCCGGATTCTCCTGCTGGTAGAGGTAGATGAAGATCAGCCGGTCGAGCCCGTCGACGATGCCGTCCTTCTTGAAATCGGCGTCCTCGTTGTAGTCGGAGTGGGGGAAGCGCTTGCCGTACGCTTTGGCGAACTCCGTACCATCATCCACTGTGAGCACGCCGTCGCCGTTCAGGTCGCCGAGCTTGAAGGTCAAGCGGGCGAGCACCGGGTCATGGTCGCTGGCGGCGTCGGCAAACTCGGCGTTTACGTGGACGACATCCACGGCGGCTCGGTTCACCAGCGCGTCGCTCACCAGGATGTGGTCGAGCGCCTGGGCATTGCCCTCGAAGATGTAGGTGTACTGTTCGCCGGCGGGAAGCGTCCCGATCAGGTTGGTAAGCTCCTGGTCGGAGAGGGCGCCCTGGGGCCGCACCTGGCGGAGCGGCGCGGCGAACTGGAAGTCGTTCATATCGCCGAGAACGACCACCTTGCTCTTGGGGTTCAGGAACAGCAGACGGTCCACGAAATTGTTGACGGTCAGGGCTTGTCCCATGCGCTGCAACAACGAGGGCTGAAGCGGCGGCTGGGCGATCCCGAACAGGGGGCTGTCACCACCCTTGGAGTTGAAGTGGTTGTTGACGACATACAGGCTCGAGCCCGTCGGCCTGAAGATGAAGTGGACGGCCAGGGGTTTGCGGCTGTCCTCGAAGACCGGGCTGGCCGGATCGATGCGGCCGGGACTGGGATTGAGCAGCAACTGCGCCTTACCGAACTCGACGGCCACCGGGGTAACCGGCGACGGCGTCCCATAGTCGACAGAGACCACCCGGCCGGGATTGAAGAGGAAGCCGACACGGATGTTGGCGCCCGGCTGCCCGCCGTCGAGGCCATAGGCCCGATGCCGATGGCGATCGGT
>CAYRPT010000507.1:0-3768 GCA_964425895.1 uncultured Solibacteraceae bacterium
AGACCCGTTCGGATTGCGGACGGTCCGCGCCAATATGCATCCCGGCTACGAGAATCCGGAGTTCCTGGGGCCTTCCGGACCCGTCGACCCGCAGCTCACGGTGCTTGCCGTACGGTCGAGAAAGGGACAACCCGTGGCGCTGCTGGCCAACTACTCGATGCACTATGTGGGGGTCGCCGGCGGCGTGATTTCGCCCGATTACTACGGCCCGTTCGTGCAGCGCGTAGAGGAAGCGCTGGGAGGCGGCGCCGGCGCCTTCGTGGCCATGATGTCGCAGGGTACCAGCGGCGACCAGCACTGGATGGATTACAGCAGGCCCAAGAAGGATATGAACCCGAGCGCGTACGCCGACGCCCTGGCGGCCGAGGCGCTCCGGGCCTACCGCAAGATCCGCTACTCGGATTCGGTGCGCCTGGCGATGGCGGAGAGGACGCTAGGGCTGCGGCGGCGTGTTCCGGACGAGCAGCGCGTGCGTTGGGCGAACGAAATCCTCGCGGGTGTGCCCGCCGGCCAGCCGCGCACGCAGGTAGAGGTTTACGCCAGGGAGCAGGTTCTCATCCGCAACGAACCGGAGCGGTACGTGACGCTCCAGGCGATCCGGATCGGAGATCTGGGCATCGCCGCCTTTCCCGCCGAGGTCTTTGCTATCACCGGCCTGAAAGTCAAGCGGCAAAGCCCGCTGCCGCGGACTTTCAACATCGAACTGGCGAACGGCGCCGAAGGCTATATTCCTCCTCCCGAACAGCACAAGCTCGGCGGCTACACGACGTGGCCCGCGCGAACCGCCGGTCTGGAACCGGAGGCCGAGCCGAAGATCGTCGCGGCCATGCTGGAACTGCTCGAACAGGTGGCCGGCAAGCCCCGGCGGCCCCTCAGAGACCGGCCCGAGGCCTACTCCAAGACCGTGCTGGCCGCCCGGCCTCTGGCCTACTGGCGCATGAACGAGATCGGCGGCGCTGAAGCGGCCGATGCCTCCCGTCACGGGCGCACGGCCGTCTACCGTGACGAGGTCGCCTTCTATCTGGACGGCGCGGGCGCCGGGAACCGCGCGCCGCAGTTCGCCGGCGGATGCATGAGAGCCGAGGCGGGCGAGCTGGGTGGGAGCTACTCCATCGCCATGTGGTTCCGGAACGCCCTACCCTTGGGGCTTCGCGCGGTGACCGGTTATCTCTGCGCGAACGGCAACGCGGATTTCCTCGGCCTCGACGGGACCGGGAAGCTATTCGCGGGCGCCGGTGAGGAGAAGTTCTCGGGCGCCTCAGTTGTTCGCCCCGGGACGTGGACGCATGTGGTTCTCACGCGTGACGGCGAGGAGATGGCGGTTTATCTCAACGGCGGAGAGCGGCCGGAGATTTCCGGCCGGTTGGCCCGGCGAGGTGGTGGGCCGCTCTTCATCGGCGGCCGCCATGACAGCGACAGCACCTTCGAAGGCAAGATTGACGAAGTTGCGGTCTTCGGCCGGCGTCTGCGGCCGGCCGAAATCAGGAGGATCCATCGGGCGGCCCGGGTTCACTTCCCGCGCGATGTGCGCGACGACCGGGTGGCCGCCGTGAACTAAGGAGGTTCCATCGATGACGAACGCATTTTCGCGGCGCGGATTTGTGGCGGGCGGGCTGACGGCCGCCTCGGCCGGCCGGGTTCTGGGCGCCAACGACCGGGTTCGACTTGGCGTTATTGGCTCCGGGGGCCGGGGCCGGTATCTCATGGGCCAGGCGAACAAGGCCGGCGGCATCCAGTGGGTGGCCATCAGCGACGCTTACGACGTGCAGCGCGCGAAGGCGGCTCAATTGGCCGGCGCGCCGGTAGAGCAATACGCCGACTACCGCCAGGTGCTCGACCGCGGCGACATCGACGCCGTCATCATCGCGACCTGGGACAACACCCACTGCCAGTACACCGTCGAAGCGTGCCGCGCCGGCAAGGATGTCTACATTGAGAAGCCGATGACGTTGCACCCGATGGAGGGTCACGAGATCGTCAAGGCCGTGCGCGAGCACCGCCGCATCCTCCAAACGGGTACGCAGCAGCGCACCTATCCCCACTTCATCGAAGCGAAGGAACGGTTCGTCGACACCGGCCGGATCGGCCGGATCACCCTGGTCCGGACGATCTGGAACAACAACGGCGCGTACCGTAATCAGTCTCCGCCGGATGGCATGCGTAACAAGCCCGGCGGACTGGACTGGGACGCCTGCCAGCAGAACACAAAGCCGGTGCCTTGGGATCCCAAGCGCTACTTCAACCACTACGTCTACTGGGATTACTCCACGAACGCCCAGATGGGAGGGCTCTTCGTGCACATGGTCGACGTGGTGCATTGGTATTGCGATCGAAAGGCGCCGCTGTCGGCTGCCTGCTCCGGCGGAATCTACCTCACGAACGAAGGGCGCGACACGGCGGACACAATCAACGCGCTCCTCGAGTACCCGGACAGACTGTTGGTCACTTTCGAGGCCAATGTCACCGACATGATTCCGAAGGAAGACGTGGACATCGTTTTCATCGGGACGGGCGGCCGGCTCTCGGTCTGGCGGACCGGATACCGGTTCCTGTCCACGGAGGACAAGGGGAAAGCGGAGATCGTGTCAGGTCCGACGCCGGAGATGCACGTCGCCAACTGGCTGGACTGCGTCCGCAGCCGCCGCCGGCCGGCCTGCGACGAGGAGGCCGGACATTACTCCGCCATGGCCTGCCATATCTGCAACATCGCCTACAAGGAACGCCGGACGGTGCAGTGGCGGAAGGAATGGGACCTCCAAGGATCTTGATCGAAAGCAGAGCCCCAGCCGCCCGCGGCCCTTCTTGAGGGTCAAGGCTTCATCCCGAACAGCACGCGCGTGACCGGGTGGCGGCGCGTAAGCTCAAACACCAGCCAGCTTCCGAGGAAAGTCCCGGCGGCGAGCAGCGGCAGCTTCACCGGGATCGGCGCGGTCCAGCCGATCATGGGATAGGCCAATGCGATCGTGATGGTCTGGTGGACGATGTAGAACGGGTAAACGGCTTCGGTGGCATAGCGCAGATAGCGGCTGTCGCGGTTGAGATGAGCCCGGCTGAAGCCCACCAGGCCGCAGATCCAGCCCATCCCCAGGTAGGTCTCCACCAGGACGGAGCTCATCAAACGCTGCTCCGGCGTCCAGGAGGCGCGCCAATCGGTCAGCCGGAAGGCAAAGAAGACCACCGTCAAGACAACGGCCAGGAAGAGAAACTCCCGGCGCTTGCGCTCGATCAATCCCAGGAACCGGTCGTTGCCACAGATGATGAATCCCCAAAGGAAGGTCAACAGCGAGCCGGTCAGGTTGGCCCAATCGGCAATCAGGTTCGGCATGGTCGGCCACTTCGGCCCCAGCCACGCGGCCACGATCATGTTGGGCACGTTGATCAGGTAGACGGCGCCAGGTTTTTCGCAGAACCTCGCCAGCGCTTCCACCGCCCGGCGCCCTGCCGCGCTTTTCAGCAGCGCGAAGACCGGAATCCCGAGGAGAGAGTACACCAGGATGTAAACAACGAACCAAAGGTGATGCCAACTGGTATTGCCTTGCGGATACGGCAAGAAGTCGAACACCGTCTTCCAGAAATCCCAGTACGAATCGTACGTCGTGCCGCGGAACAGCCGCTCGTAGTAGATCTGGGGCGGCACCACGACCAGAACGCCGAAGGTGAGCGGGAGCAGCAGCCGCCGCAGGCGCTCCCTGGCAAAACGGCCGAAGCCGCGGCGGCGAAGGGAATAGAACACGCCGGCGCCCGAGATGAAGAACAGTAACGGCAGCC
>CAYRPT010000508.1:0-3526 GCA_964425895.1 uncultured Solibacteraceae bacterium
GTCACCTTCACCGGCGAGGAGGTGCGCAACCCGCGCCGCAACCTCCCCCTCGCTCTGGGTCTGGGGGTGCTGGTCGTTTCCCTCTTGTACGTCGCCTCGAATCTGGCTTACCTGAACCTGCTGCCGCTCGAGGCGATTCAGAACGCCCCTCAGGACCGGGTGGGTACCGCGGCCGTGGCGGTCGCGCTCGGACCCGCGGCCGTGCAGGTGATGGCGGCGGCCATCATGGTATCCACGTTCGGCTGTATGAACGGGATGATTCTGGCCGGCGCCCGCGTGTACTACGCCATGGCGCGCGACGGCCTCTTCTTCGCCTCCGTGGCAAAGGTGGACCCGCGGCGGCACACGCCGGTCGTGTCGCTCGCGGTACAGTGCGGCTGGGCGTGTCTGCTGACGCTGACCGGCACCTACAGCGATCTGCTCGACTATGTCGTCTTCGCGGTGTTGCTGTTCTACGGGCTCACGATCGCGGGCGTCTTCGTGTTACGGCGGCGACGCCCGGAGATGCCGCGGCCCTACCGCGCCGCCGGCTACCCGGTTTTGCCGGCTCTCTATATAGCGGCCGCCGGGCTCATCGAGGCGATCCTGCTTCTCTACAAACCGAACTATACGTGGCCGGGGCTGATCATCGTTCTGCTTGGAATTCCGGCATACTTCGTCTGGCGGCGGAAGCGCGGGGGCGGGTGATCCGCGCCGGGGCAGGCGCCGGCCGGCAGGCCGATGCCGGTTACAGATGCTTGGCCAGGAAGTCCAGAATCGCCTGGTAACCTTTGACCCGGTTTACCTTCTTCGTAAAACCGTGGCCCTCGTCGTCGAAGACAATGTAGTCCACAGGCACGCCGTTCTTCCTGACCGCCTCGACAATCTCATCGGATTCCACTTTGAGCACCCGAGGATCGTTGGCGCCCTGGAGGACGATCAAGGGCTTCTTGATGTTCGAGGCGTGGAACAGGGGCGAGATGCCGCGAAGGTACTCCTCATCGGTCTCGGGGTTGCCGAGCTCCGCATAGAGGGCATCGCGGAAGGCCGTCCACCACGGCGGGATGCTGCGGAGCGTACGCACCCAGTTGGCCACGCCGAAGATATCCACCCCTACCAGGAAAGCATCCGGCTGGAAGGCCAACGCTGCGAGCACCATGTAGCCCCCATAGCTGCCCCCCATGATGCCGATGCGCCCTGGGTCCACGAAGCCCGTCGAGGCCAAGTATTCTTTGCCCTTCACGCAGTCCATCAAGTCTTCCCGGCCGTGCTTGCGGTCGTCGGCCCGATAGAACGTCTTGCCGTATCCGGAGCTGCCCCGGTTGTTGACTTGGAGGACGGCGTAGCCGTGATTGACCAGGAACTGTATTAGGGGGTCATAACCGATACGCGATTGGCCTCCCGGCCCGCCGTGCACCTCGACAAGGGCGGGCACCTTGATCCCATTGGCCTGGTGCGGCTTGTAAAGCAGGGAGGGAATCTCGATGCCGTCGAAGGACTTGAAACGCACGACTTGCGCGTCGATCAGATCCGCCGGGTCGATTTCGGGGTTCCGGGCGTCGGTCAGCTTGACGTCCCGCTTCGTTTCCAGATCGTAGACGTGGAGATCCCGGGGTGTGCGGGAGCCGGAATGATGGAAGCCAATCCTCTTCTCACTGCGTGAAAACTCGATGCCGGTAATGTCCCCGGTGGGGAGCGCCGGCAGCGCCACCGGCTTCATGGCGGCCGTATCGTATACCTTGATTTCGGTGCGAGCGTCGCGGTTGACGCCGAGATAGAGATACGTGCCGTTCCAGGAGAGTCCGGCAAACATCACATCCCAGTCCGGCTTCTCCACCACCTGGGTCTCGTTGGTTTCCAGATTGCGCTTCACCAGGTACTGAAATTCGCTCTTCTCATCGGTGGCGTAGTAGAGGCTGCCGCCGTCCGGGCTGAAATCGGCCGGAACGTAGTTGATATCGCCCTGGTGAGGGGTCAGATGTGTGGTTCGGCGGCTGCCGAAATCGTAGAGGTAGAGGTCGTTATCGTGGCCGGTATGGACTTTCGTCAACACCATCCGGCGCTCATCGTTGGAGATGGGCCCGTAGTTGTAGCCGCCGTCGTTGCGGTGAATCATGCGGGCTTTGAGCGTGGCGATATCCATCTCGTAGAGGTCCATGAACTTCGGGTCGCGGGCGTTCGACTCGAAGTAGAAGCTCTTGAGATCGTGCGCCCAGCCGGTAAACAGCGAGCGCGCGTTGGCCGCCGGCGTCAGATCCTTGACGGATCCGTCCGGCTCACGCAGGTAGATGTGGTAGATCTCGTTGCCCCCTTGGTCGCGGCGCAGCAGGATGCGCTCGTCGCCGGGAAAGTATGAAATCGCGAAAGTCGTGTCGGCGGAATCCGTGAGCTGCCTGGGCGTTCCCCCCGCCGCCGGCACTTCGTAGACGTTCCACACGCCGGAAGCGTCGCTCGAAAAGAGCATTTTCGTTTCGTCCGGCGAGAAGACGCCGCCGGCGATGGAAGCGGTGTTGAGGAACTGTTCGATTGTGTACTGCCGGATCTCCCGTGGTGGCGGAGCGGTCGAACAGGACAGAAAAGTAAGGGCGGCCGGAAAAGCCACAAGGGTAGATGCACGTCTGACTCGGACCATGCGTTCACTATAACCCGCGTCGCTCGCCGGGGTGCCTTGGCCGCAGACGAGCCTGGCCCGTGGCGGCCGTCAACGGGAGAGACGGGCCAACACGACCCCGTGCGGCCCTACCTGGCGGGTGAGCTCCGCCTGAGTGGTTCCATCGTCCTTCTGGCGCCAGAAATCGCGAACGTTCCGCCGGCCTTGGATCTTGAGTTCGTCCCAGGTGACGGACATGCGCCGGGGGGCGCGCGTCAGATTGAACAAGCCGACCGCCATCGCACCGCCCTCGAGCGGTTTGGCGAGGACGAACTCCTGCTCGGTCCGGCGGACGACCCGGGCCTGCTTGCCGAGCGGGTCTTGGTTGATGCCAATGACCTCGGCGTTACACAACACGTTCAGGGTGAACTCGTCGAGCCGCGTCATGTCGCCTCCGAAGAACAGCGGCGAGGCCATCAACGCCCAGAGCGACATGTAGCTGTACTGCTCATCAGCCGTCAGCTTGACGCGTTCCGGCTGCTTGCCTGTCTGCCAAAGATGGGCGTCGCCAACCACGCCGATGAGGATGTAATCCGGGTCGTTCCAGCGGCCCGGTCCGGCGTACTCCCAGTGCGCGGCGTTCTGGAGAGCTATGGAGTAGAAGCCGGGTAATTCCGTGTGCTTTTCAAGCCCGAGGTCGCCCGTAGTCCGCCAGCTTTGACCGCCCACTTCCCCGCCCCACTTCCAGACCTCCTGGCGCCCATACTGGCAGAGGTTCAGCACGATGTCGCGCGGCAGCGATTTCAGAATCGCCCCCATCTTGCGGTACGGCGCCTGATGTTCCTCGAGGTTGTTGGCGCCGGGGGTCCGGCCGTAGGAGCAGAGATCGTACTTCAGAAGATCGAAGCCCCATGCGGCGAAGGTGCGCGCGTCCTGCTCTTCGTGCTGCCACGCGCC
>CAYRPT010000508.1:3536-3768 GCA_964425895.1 uncultured Solibacteraceae bacterium
GTGTACTTCGCACACGTGAGCGGCCCGGGCGATGTGTAGATGCCCGCCTTGAGCCCCTTGGAATGGATGTAATCCGTCAGGGCCTTCATGTCCGGGAAGCCCTCGTTGGTGAGGACTGTGCCGTCGGCGGCGCGGGCCTCGCCGCGGTGGCGCGGGTCGGGGGCATCGGCGCGGCGAGCCCAACAGTCGTCGATCGACACGAACTCATAGCCGAAGTCGGCCATGCCGCTGG
>CAYRPT010000509.1:0-3729 GCA_964425895.1 uncultured Solibacteraceae bacterium
CGTGGACCTTCGGGACAAGCTCGATGCGCAGTTGCGCCAGGTTCTGGGGTTGACGCCGGCGGCCGTTTCGCCACCCGCGCCCGAGCCTGAGGAACCGGTCCGAACCGGTCGCGGGAAGTAGCGGCGGCCCGGCGCACCGGCCGGGCGCGCGGCCGCTCGGGACGAGGAGCGGCGGCGGTTCGTGAGGGGGGGCAGCAATGCCGATGGATCCGGAGGTATGGGCGGATCGTGATGCCGGCTTACGCCGTCTGGAAGACGCCCTTCGGAGTTTCGATTGGTCCACCGCGGATGATCTGGCCGCGATCCTGAGCGAGCGCCTGGCGGCGGACCCGTCGGGGTGGCCGGACGCGCCGGCCCGCCGGGCTCTCCAGTTGCTGCGGCGCAAGCGCCGCTTCCGGGCGATGGTCCCCTTGGCCGAGGCACTCCTGCGCGCCGGTCTGGGCGGTCACCAGGTCCGGCGCCAATATGCCCAGGCCCTGATCGACCAAGGCACCTACCATGGCGCCGAGTTGGTGCTGCGAAGCATACTTGCCGACCCCTCCACGCCCGACGCCGAGCGAGCGGAGGCCCGGGGGCTGATCGGGCGCATCTACAAGCAGCTTTACGTCAACGCCAGAGCACCCGGCTCCCCACTCGCAGCGGAGCATCTGCGGACGGCGATCCAGTTCTATTGGCAGGTGTACTCCTCGGATCCCACCGAGCACACCTGGCATGGCATCAACGTTGTCGCTCTGTTGCGGCGGGCCGGACGGGACGGCGTCGAACCGGGCGTTGATACCCAGGCTGATGAGGTGGCCCGGGCGATTCTCGGGACGCTGGCCGCCCGCGAGGAGCAGTCCCCGACCGGCGAACTGGAAGCATGGGATCTGTCGACCGCCATGGAAGCCCACCTCTCCCTCGGCGAATGGGACCGGGCGCTTGGCCGCGCCGAAGCCTACGCCGCCTGCGCCGGCGCCGACGCGTTCGAACTGGGCTCCACACTGCGCCAGTTGGAGGAGGTCTGGCAGCTTGGCGATGACGAGGAGCCCGGCGCCTCGCTGCTGCCGGTGCTGCGCGCGGAGCTCCTCACGCGCCAGGGCGGGACACTGCATTTGGCCGCCCAGTCGGTGGCGCGCGGTCTCGAAAAGGTGTTCGGCGCGGACCGGGCCCAGAGCCTCCAGTGGTACCAGACAGGCCTGGAGCGCGCGCGTTCCATCGCCCGGATCGAGTGGAATGGAAAGGGAGTCGGGACGGCCTGGCTGGTGAGCTCGACGGAGTTTTTCCCCGCTCAGCCGCCGCGCACCCTGTTGATCACGAACGCCCACGTCGTCGCTCCGGATGAACTCGAGCGCTCCTCGACCGCGTTGCTGCCCGAGGACGCGGTGGTCCATTTTCAGATCCAGGGGGCTCGATTCGCCGCCGGGATGGTGGTGTTTCACTCGCCGCCGGATCGGCTCGACGCCACCTTCCTGGAGCTGCCGGAGACGCCTCGAGACGTCGCGCCGCTACCAGTCGATTTCCGGAAGATCAGGATGAGCCAGCCGCCGGAAAGGCTCTACATCATCGGCCACCCGGGGGGGCGGGATCTCGAGTTCTCGCTCCAGGACAACCATCTGCTGGCCGCCGATGACCGCGTCCTGCACTACCGGACGCCGACCGAGCCGGGATCCTCGGGGAGCCCGGTGTTCGGCGCCAACAACTGGAAAGTCGTGGCCTTGCACCACTCCGGCCAAGCCGGGATGAGGAGGCTCGGCGGAGCGGAGGGCCTCTACGAAGCCAACGAAGGCATCGGGATGGCCGCCATCCGCGCCGCCACGATGCTGGGCGGCTGATGGCGATGGCGGAGGTTGGAGACTCCCCCGTCCGCAACAACTCCGAAAGCACTCGAATCGACGCGGAAGGCCGAATTCCCGAACCATCGTATTGTCCGGACGGAACTCCGGTGCTATAGTTCATGGCGGGCTGGTGTCGCTCCAGGTAAGGAGGACTCATGGCGCAGCTCGACGGCGTAGGCCTCCGCTTCACGGAGTCCATGCAAGGTTTCCTCGAGCCCGGCGAAACAGACCCGCATGCCGGGGTCCGGCGCGCCAGGGAGGCCGGCCGGTCCATTCACTTCGAGGTCGAGATCCGCATCGCCGACCTGGGGCGTTTCTTCCGTGACCCGAATCACGCCGCAGCGCTCGCGGGCTCCCTTACCTTCGCGCCGCTCGGCGGCACGTACCCGATTCGGGACGGCCGTTTCGAGCTGTTCCCCGTGGCTCCGGAATCGGGAGGCCGTGAAATGCGGTACTCCTTCACGTTCGATGCGGACAACGGGCGCGTCTATCATCTTGCGGGCAAGAAAGAGGTCTCGGACGATCCCCGCTCATTGGACGTGGTGGAGGACATGACGCGCCTTTTCACCCGGATCCACGAAGGCGACAGCGCGGAGGGTCCCGTCTACGGCGCGGGCGAGCTGTATTTCCGGCTGGCCGACGCCCCGCGCCTGGCGGCCTCCATCGAGGTGGACAATGCCCGGTCGTGGCGCGACCAGCTTCGGGCGCGGCTCGCGTTCCTGTCGTTCGCGTACGGGGCGCTGCGCGACGAGTATCTGCGGGAGTACCGGCTGTTCTACGATGCCCGCTACGACAATCTCGTGGCTGCCGGTGAGGCGGCGGCTCCGGGCGGCAACGTTCCGTTCTTCTTCGTCTCTGGAACGCACGACAAGGGCTTCCCGTGGGGCGACACCGAGTTGTTCTGGGATGTGCTGCTCGCGCTGGGAAGCGAAGCCTCGGGCTACCGGCGGTTCGCCATCACCAACCGGGTATTAGAGGTTCTGGAACTCGATCTTCGCGAGGGCGTCTACCGCTATCGCGGGCCGATCTTCGAGCTCACCGCGGGTCCGGTGTGCTCTTTCTCCGCCATGCGCCGCGGCGCCGCGGAACTGCGCGAGCTCGACGCGGACATCGAGATCCATTTCGAGGCGCGCGCCCACGCGGAAGCGCGGTTCCCGTTTCCGGTACGCAATGAGCTGGTCCGTCGCGTGGCCGGCGGGTTCGCCCGCTGGCTCGAGGAGACGCTGCCCGGCGAGAACCCGCTCGGCATCGGAATCACGCCGCACTCGGTGCGAATCCGTGGCGGACGGTTCCGCGTGGGGGTGGAGGAGTGGACGGTTCTCCCAAGCTCAGCCTTCGGCGAAGCGGAGCACGGGCGCTTCCGCAACATCAAAGAGCCGACCCTGCTGTACCACTACCTGTGCGCGGTGCGGCCGGCGGCGGCGATGGCCCACGTGCAGATCCACAGCGGCGTGCTGCGCGACGAGCGTCCGAACTGGCTGAAGGACCGGTTCGAGAACCTCGCGGGCCGGGTGCTCTCGCGAACTTCGTCCGCCGAAATCCGGGTTACAGACGGAGGAGCCGAGCTACGTCCCCTCCAGCTCCGGGCCAGGCCCGCGGACGGCGCGCCTCCGCTTCGCGTCACCGGAGAGCCTGTCATCGAGATCAACAACGACCATTTCCCAACGGCGGTCTTCCAGCGGTCGATCGTCCGGGTGGAGCTGCCAGGCGGCGAGAGCTCGCTCGCGCTCGAAGAAGACATGGAGACCCTGCGCCGGGAGGCCATCGGCTCGGACAAGCGCGTCCGCGTGGCCTCCATACGGCACAGGGACCGAATCGAAGCGCTCGACCGGGTGCTGGCGGAGACAGGCTTCTTCCGCCTTATCGACGAGCGGGCCGCGGCCGCCGGCCGAGACCTCGCCGCGCTTTCCATCGT
>CAYRPT010000510.1:0-3719 GCA_964425895.1 uncultured Solibacteraceae bacterium
GTATGAGCGCCCAGGGGCGGTTTCGCGCGATTCGATGGATCGCTGATGGAACGGTAATGGAATACAAGCTGTTGGGCCGGACTGGGCTCAGGGTTTCCACTCTCGGCTTCGGGGCGTCGCCGCTGGGCGACGAGTTTCGAAAGACGATGCCCGACGAGCGCCAGCGGGCGGTGGACGCGGCTCTCGATCACGGCATCAATTTCTTCGATGTGTCTCCCTATTACGGCCGCACGCTGGCCGAGGAGCGCCTGGGGGAGGCCCTTCGCGGCCGCCGGCAGAAGGTCATCCTCGCCACGAAATGCGGCCGCTACGATACGAATCATTTCGATTTTTCGGCCCGACGGGTCACCGCCAGCGTGGAAGAATCGCTGAGGCGGTTGCGGACCGATCGCATCGACCTGATGCAGGTGCATGACATCGAGTTCGGCGATCTGAAACTCGTCATGGAGGAAACCATCCCGGCCTTGCGGCGCATCCAGGAAACAGGGAAGATCGGATTTGTGGGTATCACCGGCTACCCCTTGCGGATGATGACGGCAGTCTGCGAGGCCGCGCCGGTGGACACGTTCCTGTCCTACTGCCGGTACAATCTGATGATTACGGACATGGACGATCTGCTGACACCCTACGCGCGGCGCCACGGAATCGGCCTGATCAATGCCTCGCCGCTCCACATGGGCCTTTTGACCGAGCAAGGGCCGCCCGATTGGCACCCCGCTCCGGAAAAGATCCGGAAGGCAGCCAGGGAAGTGGTGGCCGTGTGCCGGCGCCGGGGGCTACAGCCGGCCGACGTCGCTCTACGTTTCTGCCTGAACCATCCGTACGTGGCCACGACCCTGGTCGGGATGTCCAAACCCGAGCACGTGGAACGAAACATCTGCGGAATGGCCGCGAGGATCGCCCCGGAGGTTTACGAGGAGATTCAACAGATTGTCGCGCCGGTCGCCAACACCACGTGGTCCTCCGGCAGACCGGAAAACAACGATCATGACTTCGCCGCGCCAGAACAGAGTTGACGCTCATCATCATTTGTGGTCCTACAATCCCGCGGAGTACGGCTGGATCAGCGATGACATGGACCTGTTGCGGCGGGATTTCCGCCCGGAGCATTTCAAGGAAGAGATCGATGACGTCGGCATCGGCGGCGCGGTCACCGTCCAGGCGCGCCAGAGCCTCGCGGAAACCGACTGGCTGCTTGAGCTCGCCGGCGCCTACGGCTTCATCCGCGGCGTGGTGGGCTGGGTGCCGCTCGGCGACCCCCACGTACCGCGGCTCCTCGAGCGCTACGCCACCAAAGCGAAGCTCAAGGGAGTGCGGCACTCCCTCCAGGACGAGCCGGACGACCGCTATATGCTCCGCGACGACTTCAACCGAGGCGTGGCGGCGCTTGCTCCCCTGGGGCTGGTGTATGACATCCTGATCCTGGATCACCAACTCCCCACCACGATAGGCTTGGTCGACCGGCATCCGCAGCAAGTGTTTGTTCTGGATCACCTGGCCAAACCGAGGGTGCGCGACGCAGCGCTGTCCCCCTGGAGCGAAAACCTCAAGGAGCTGGCGCGCCGTCCCAACGTGTACTGCAAATTGTCGGGCCTGGTCACGGAAGCGCCATGGCGCGGATGGCGCGAAGCCGACCTGCGGCCTTACCTGGATGCGGCTATCGAAGCGTTCGGCGCGGAACGGCTGATGTTCGGCTCCGATTGGCCGGTGAGCCGGCTGGCGTGCGAATACCGCCGCTGGTTCAACATCGTCAATCGCGCGGTGGCCGGACTAACGGAAATGGAGCGGGCGCGCGTGTTCGGCGGCACGGCCATCGAGGTGTACCGGCTCGAGCGAACCTCCCGCGACACAGACTGAGCCGGGCCCCGGCCGACTACAGCGTGGGCCCGATCCTCCAGGGTTCAAACTCGTCGTGGCCCAGCCGTTCCGCGCCGGTGCGCTCTCCCGAGGCGACGCGGAGCACATACTCGAAGATCTCCTGGCCGATCTCGTCCACCGTCGCTTCCCCATCGGCGATGCGCCCGGCGTTGACGTCGATGTTTTCCCGCATCCGGTGGTAGGTGGTGGAATTGCTGCTGATCTTGATGACCGGAACAATAGGATAGCCGTTGGCGCTCCCCCGACCGGTGGTGAAGGCCATGATATTGGCGCCGCCCGAGGCGATGCCGGTCATCGAGATTGTGTCGTTGCCCGGCGAGTTCATGAAGACAAAACCCCTGGCGGAGACCCGCTCGGCGTAGTCATAGGCCTCCATCATGGGTGTCGCACCGGCCTTGGCTACCGCTCCCAGAGACTTCTCGAGGATGTTGGTCAGGCCGCCTTCCTTGTTGCCGGGCGAAGGATTATCGTCGAAGGTGCTTCCGTAGGGGCGCAGATACTCTTTGTACTGATCAACCAACGCCAGATAGCGCTCGGCGACCGCCCGCGAGCAGGCCCGCCGGACCAACAGGTTCTCCGCGCCGAAGGTCTCGGGAGTCTCGGCCAACACGGCCGTTCCGCCGAAGCGCACGAGACGGTCGCAACAAGCGCCGAGCGCCGGGTTCGCGGTGACGCCGGAAAGCGCGTCCGAGCCGCCGCACTGCAGGCCGAGCATCAACTCCGACGCAGGGATTTCCTCGCGCTTCATGGCGGCGGCGGCTTCGATCATCCTTGAAACGGCGCGCGCGGCGGCCTGGACGGTGGCGGTGGTGCCCCCGCTTTCCTGCAAGGTGAGGCCGACGACGCGCTCATCGCGGAGAGCGTCGCGTCCCAAGTAGTTGGTGATCTGGTTGACCTCGCAGCCGAGTCCGACAAGCACGGAAAAAGCAAGATTCGGGTGATCGAGAATCCCGGAAATGACGCGCTCAAGCTGGCGTGAGTCGGACCCGATCTGTATGCCGCAGCCGTGTCCGTGGGGAAAGACCGCCACGCCGTCGACACCCGCGGGAAGCGATTCCCGGGGAAAGCTTCGGGCCACCAGCTTGCAGGCATGGACGGCGCAGAGGCTGGCCGGGAGAATCGCGATGTAGTTGCGGGTTCCGGCGCGGCCGTCGGGGCGCCGGTAACCGAGAAATGCGGGCCCCTCTTCCGGCGCCGCCGCTTCCAGTTCTCCGTCCGGGAAGTCGAAGGTCTGGGCGCCCGACTCGATCACCAGGTTGTGGGAATGAACGTGCTCACCGGCGCCGACCGCCTCCCGCACGCGGCCAATCACGGTGGAATACCTGACCACCGGGGCGCCGGCGGCGATGTCGGTCAACGCCACCTTGTGGCCGTAGGGAACCGGCGAGCGCAGCACGATTTCGCGGCCGTCCACCCTCAGCATCTGGCCGGTCGGCAGCGGCGCGCGCGCCACGGCCACGTTGTCATCATCGTGGAGACGGATGACCGCGTTCTCGGCGGTGGGAAGATTCAAGAGCGGAGTCATGGATGTAGATACTACACAGGGGCACGGCCGGCCGGGCGTGCCTATGCCCGGTCTCGCTACGGAAGCCCCTCGCATCCAATGTAGCACCGCCTTCGCCGGCGGAACGACGGCTCCACCCTCACGTCAGAGTGTTCCCCCAACCACCGGTCAGCGAGCCGCCCACCTACGGCTGGCGGCGCAGCACCGGCGGAGCGTCTTCATCTTCCTCCGACTTCTCCTCGGGTTTCGGAGCGTCCGTGGTGATCACCTCCACGCGCCGCCGGACCTTCGGGGCATCCGGCAGCCGAGACTTCCGTTTCTCGGGGTTGAGGAGTTC
>CAYRPT010000511.1:0-1293 GCA_964425895.1 uncultured Solibacteraceae bacterium
CTGGAGCATTTCTTCCGCGCCATTGATCCGCTGCGCTCGTCCCGGCGGCTGGGACAGATCCTGTTTCAGTTGCCTCCCAACTTCAAGAGAGACGACACGCTGCTGGCGGATTTTCTGGCGCTATTGCCGGACGGTGTCCGGTGTGCGTTCGAATTCCGTCACGAGAGCTGGCTGGCCCAGCCGGTGTATGAACTGCTCGGGAAGTTCCGAGCGGCGTTATGCCACGCCGAGAGCGAGAAGCTGATGGTCCCGGACGTCGTCACCGCGCCTCACGTCTACTGGCGGCTGCGCCTGCCGGATTACACGCCCGAGGATCGCGGAAGGCTGGCGGCCAAATGCCGGGAGATGGCGGGCACCGGCCGGGAGGTATTCGTCTACTTCAAGCACGAGGACGATCCCAAGGGTGCGCTGTGGGCCGAGCAGCTTCTGGCCGATGCAGGCGTGCGCGGGCACGGCTGAGCGTCCGCCGGAGATGCGGGCCCGCGACGCCCAAGCCTCCCGTTTCAGGCCAGGCGGCTGCGTTTCTTGCCGAAGCTGAAATAGACAACCATGCCGGCTGCCATCCAGACGCCGAAGCGAATCCAGGTCTGAAGCGGCAGGCTCAGCATCAGCAGCAGGCAAAACGCGATCGAGAGAAGCGGCAGCCAGGGGACGAGCGGGACCCGGAACCCGCGCGGCCGGTCGGGCTGTGTGCGCCGCAGCACGATGACTCCGGAAGCCACCACGATGAACGCGAACAGCGTGCCGATGTTGGAGAGGTCGGCAAAGGTGCCGATGTCCCAGATGCCGGCCGGAACACCGACGGCAATGCCGGCCACCCAGGTGCTGACATGCGGCGTGCGGTGCTTGGGATGCACCTTGGAGAAAACGGCCGGCAGCAGGCGATCGCGGGACATGGCGAACCAGACGCGCGCCTGGCCGTATTGATAGACGAGGAGCGAGGAGACCATCCCCACCACCGCACCCACGCTGACCCAGCGGCGCACTTCGTCCATGCCGATGCCCTTGAGCGCGTTGGCCACCGGCGCCGCGTTGTTCAGGCTTTTCCAGTCCGCGATGCCGGTCAACACCAGAGCCACCGAGGTGTAAAGAACGCCGCACACCACCAGGGTGGCGATGATGCCGATGGGCAGGTCCCGTTGCGGATGGCGGCATTCCTCGGCGGCGGTGGAGACGGAGTCAAAGCCGATGTAGGTGAAGAAGACGATCGCGCCGCCGGTGAGCACGCCCTGCCAACCGTTGGGCATGAAGGGCCGCCAGTTGCCGGGATCAACGGCGCGGGAGGCGGCCGCC
>CAYRPT010000511.1:1303-3709 GCA_964425895.1 uncultured Solibacteraceae bacterium
TCAAGATCGCCGCGAGCTTGATCAGCACCATGGTGTTGTTGGCGCCAGCGCTTTCGCGTACGCCGCGCACCAGCACGAAGGTCAACACGAGCAGGATGACCGCGGCCGGCACATTGAACCAGGCGCCCGAGAACTCGCCGCCGACGACCATCGGTTGGGCGATCGCGGCCGGCAGGTGGAATCCGAACACGCTTTCGAGGATGTCGCGGAAGTAAGCGGAGAAGCCGACCGCCACAGCCATATTGGAGACGGCGTATTCAAGGATGAGGTCCCAACCGATGATCCACGCGAAGATCTCGCCGAGCGTCGCGTAAGCGTAAGTGTAGGTGCTGCCGGCGACGGGGATCATGGAAGCAAGCTCGGCGAAGCAGAGGGCGGCAAAGCCGCAAGCGAAGGCCACCAGCAGGAACGAGAGCGCTATGGCGGGGCCGGCGCCGGGACGGCCGATGGTGGAGATGGCTTCCGGGCCATTGGCGATGAGGTCGAGAACAGGCGCATGGAGGATCGAGTGGTAACTGAGCGTTTCGCCGGCCGCGGCCGTGCCCGTGAGGACGAAGATCCCGGTGCCGATGACCGCGCCGAGACCGAGCGCGGTAAGGCTGAGGGGACCCAGGCTTCGCCGCAGACGCTTCCCTTCCTGCTCGGAGGAGGCGATCAACTCGTCGATGCTCTTCGTGCGAAGGAGCTGCGAAGCCATCGGTCGTCCCGCGGTTGTCACGCCCGGCCGCGCCGGGCCGCTGCCTTACCGCTTGCGCTGACCCTTCGTCTGGTGCCGGATCTTCTTCTTCACCGACCCGCGCGGGACATCGGAAGCCCTTTTCTTCTTCGCCGGCGCCTCCTTGCGGGCCGCCCGCTTGGCGGTCTTTCGTTCCTGTTTGTCCGTGATGTTCTTGGTGTTCATTCGACAGTCAACCCTGCGTACTTCGCGACCATCTTTTTCACGCCCTGGCCGGGGAAGCTGATGGTCAGTTTCGCTTCGTCTCCTTCCCCCTCCTTCCGGAGTACGAGCCCCTTCCCGAACCGCGGATGCACGACGGTAACGCCCGTGCGAAATGCAGCTTTCCGGACAGGCGCCGGCGCCTTCGGGGGAGGAGCCGGGGGGGGAGCGCTCCGAACCGGAGCCGGACTCTGACGCACCGGCGGAGGCTGTAAGCCCCTGTCCACGAAGAACTGCGTGATGTTCTCCAACGAATTATACGTCTTCCCGGTGTAGCTGTTCCGGCGCGCCGCGTCGCGCACCGCGGACTGCTCGGCGAAAAGGTCCACTTCAGCCGCGGCGCCGGCGCGACCGGAACCGGTGTCGAGGCGGAGCTGGAATTCCTGGGGCACCTCGAGCAGGAACCGCGATTTCATCTGCGCCTCGAGCGACCCGCCGCCGAACCGCCGCCGCGCGCGAGCCCAAGTGAGGAACAGGCGGCGCTGAGCCCGCGTCATGGCAACGTAACAGAGGCGGCGCTCCTCTTCGAGCATCGCCTCGGACTCGCGGGACCGCGAATGGGGGAACAGGCCTTCTTCCATGCCGGCGAGGAACACCACCGGCCACTCGAGGCCCTTGGCGTTATGCATGGTGAGCAACGACACCTGCGCCCGCTCGTCCACCTGGTCGGCGTCGGCGACCAGGGCGGCGTGATCCAGGAACTCGGCCACGCCCTCGCCGCGGAGCGCGGCCTCCCCGGCGGCATTGATCAGTTCGCCGAGGTTCTCGATCCGTGTTTCCGCCTCCGGCGTGCCGGCCGTTGTAAGCATCTCCTTGTAGCCGGTCTCGACGTAGATTCGGGTGAGGAGCGCCGGGAGGGCTTCCCGCTCCGCCGCCTCCCGAAAGCGCTCGGTCAACTGGCGGAAGGCGTCAAGCGCGGTGTGAGCGCGGCCCGTCAAGCCGCCCTCCGCCAGCAGGGCGACCAAAGCGTCCCAAAGGCTGCAATGCCTGTCGCGCGCCTGCGCCTCGATCTGGTCGACGGTGGTGCGGCCGATGCCCCGGGCGGGCTTGTTGACAACTCGCAGCAGGCTGACGGGATCATGCGGGTTGGTCACCAACTTGAGATAGGCCAGGATGTCTTTGACCTCGGCCCGTTGGTAGAAGCTCAGGCCGCCGACGACCAGATACTTGCGCCCGTAGCGCCGGAGCGCTTCCTCAATCTGGCGCGATTGCGCGTTGGTCCGGTAGAGCACGGCGACACGCGACGCCGGCTCCGAGGCCAGGAGGCGCTCGATGGTATCGGCGATGAACAGCGCCTCGTTTTCGGCGTCCGGAGCTTCATAGGCGCCGATCTTGGCGCCTTCCGCAGCCTGGGTCCAGAGCCATTTGCCTTTGCGCTGCGTGTTCCGGGCGACCACGGCGCTGGCGGCGTTGAGAATCGTTTTCGTCGAGCGGTAGTTCTGCTCGAGGCGGATGGTAACGGCGTCGGG
>CAYRPT010000512.1:0-3706 GCA_964425895.1 uncultured Solibacteraceae bacterium
ATGCGGGACTGGGTGACCAATGTCGGCGACACCTATTACCTGCTCGGCTCGGCCCTCGGTGCGCATCCCTATCCCATGATGGTCCGGGATTTCCAGCGGGTCATCGGCGTCGAAGCCCGTGAACAGATGCTCGAGCGGGAAGGCCGGCTGCCGGACACGATCTTCGCCTGCGTGGGCGGCGGAAGCAACGCCATCGGCATCTTCCACGCGTTTCTCGGGGACCCCGGTGTGGAACTGGTCGGCGTCGAGGCGGGAGGCACGGGAGCTGAGCTCGGCCGCCATGCCGCCCGCTTCGCCGGGGGCTCACCAGGTGTTTTACAGGGAACCTTCAGCTATCTGCTTCAGGACGCCGACGGCCAGATCGCCTTGACCCACTCGGTCTCCGCCGGCCTGGACTACGCCTCCGTGGGACCGGAACACGCTCTGCTCCACGATCAGCAGCGCGCCCGCTACGTCGCGTGTTCGGACGATGACGCCCTCGCCGCCGCGCGCCTGCTATCGACCACCGAGGGCCTCATCCCTGCGCTCGAATCGGCGCATGCGGTCGCCGAAGCCGCCCGGAGGGCCCCCGCGGAAGCCGGTCGCCTGTTTCTGATCAACCTCTCCGGGCGCGGCGACAAGGATATCGATATCTATCGCGCCAACCTCCCCGCCCTCAACAAGGACAGCGAATGACCCGCATCAGCCGCTGCTTCGCGAACCTCCGCGGCGAAGGCCGTGCGGCCCTCATTGCGTATCTGACGGCGGGAGACCCCTCCCTCGCCAGGACCGTCTCCCTCGTCGGGGCCCTCGAGCGCGGCGGCGCTGATCTCATCGAGCTCGGCGTCCCCTTTTCCGACCCGATCGCCGACGGGCCGGTGATTCAGCGCGCCTCGGAGCGCGCCCTCGCGCAAGGCGCCAGCCTCCGCAAGGTCATCGGTCTCGCCCGCGAAATCCGCCGGTCGTCCGAGATCCCCATCCTGCTGTTCACCTACTTGAACCCCGTCCTGCGTTACGGGATCGAGGACCTGGCGCGCGACGCGGTCGACGCCGGCATCGACGGTTGCCTGCTCACCGACCTGAGCGTCGAGGAGGCCGCCGGTTATGTGCTCGCCATGCGCGGGCGCGGCCTCGATACGGTTTTTCTGGCCGCACCTACAAGTACGCCGGAGCGGCTGCGGCTCGTGGCCGAATACTCTACCGGTTTCGTCTATCTCGTTTCCCGCACCGGCGTCACCGGCGAGCGGTCATCCCTGTCCGAGGCGGTTCTTCCGCTCGTCAACTCGATGCGGGGAATCACGGAGCTTCCGCTGGCCGTGGGTTTCGGTATCTCCCGGCCGGAGCACGCCGCGGCGGTCGGCGCCATCGCCGACGGCGTGGTGGTCGGCAGCGCCTTCGTCCGCCTCATCGAGCGCCATAGCGAGGATCCCGGGCTGGATCGTATGCTGGAGTCGCTGGCGCGGCAGCTTGCCGGGGCCCTCCCCCGGGGAGCGCGCCGGGAGCCGGCCGAGGGGAATAATGGATAGACAAGCCGGCTTCAAAGCTATCGCGCGGTACCGCGACGAGATCGACGAAGTGGATCGCCGGCTCGTCAAGCTGCTTAACGAGCGAACCCGGATTGTCGAGGAACTCGGGCGCGTCAAGGACGAGTTGAAGATGCCGGTCTACGAGCCCCGGCGGGAAGACGAAGTGTATTCCAATATCCTCCGGCACAACGAGGGACCCCTACCCGCCGAGGCCCTTCGAAGGCTGTTTGAGCGTATCGTCGACGAGATGCGCACGCTCCAGCACATGAATCGAAGGAACCGGGGGGCGCGAATAGAAGAGGAATCCTGAGGGGCGGCCGGACCGGCCCTTCCCTCCGGCGCCGGACACCGGCGGCGAAGAAAGAAACGAAACATATGCTAGTGGTCATGCAAGAAGGGGCGGCGGAAACCCAGGTCCAGGCGGTGATCGACCGTCTCGTGACCCTCGGGTTCACCGTGCACCGCTCCACCGGCATCCGGCACACCGTACTGGGCGGCGTCGGCCCGGTTGAGAACATCGAGCCGGCCGATTTTGAGGTGATGGACGGCGTCAAGGAATGCCATCGCATCGTCTCGCCCTACAAACTTGCCAGCCGTAGCTTCCGGCCGGGCGGCACCGTTGTGCGGGTGGGGGACATCGAGATCGGCGGCGACGGCATCGCCATCATGGCGGGTCCGTGCAGCGTCGAAAGCGAGGAACAGATCGAGCGCACCGCCGAGGCCGTTGCTCGCGCCGGGGCCGCTATACTCCGGGGCGGGGCCTTTAAGCCGCGCACCTCGCCCTATAGCTTTCAGGGGCTGGGCGAGGAGGGGCTGAAACTGCTCCGGCGGGCTGCCGAGCGCAACGGCCTGAAAGTGGTCAGCGAAGTGATGGACCGGGACCACATCTCCCTGCTCGCCGACTACGCCGACATCCTTCAGGTTGGGGCCCGGAACATGCAGAACTTCCCGCTCCTCCGCAAGCTGGGTGAGCTTCGCAAGCCCGTCCTTCTCAAACGCGGGCCCGCCGCGACCATTGAAGAACTGCTGCTGTCGGCCGAATACGTCCTCGCGGGCGGCAATTACGCGGTGATCCTTTGTGAGCGGGGCATCCGCACCTTCGAGAGCTACACGAGGAACACGATGGACATCTCGGCCATCCCGGTGGTGAAGAAGCTATCCCACCTGCCGATCGTGGCCGACCCCTCGCACGGCACCGGACGCCGCGACAAGGTGCTCCCCATGGCCCGCGCCGCGGTGGCCGCCGGGGCTGATGGTTTGCTCGTGGAGGTTCACTGCGACCCGGACCGTGCTCTCAGCGACGGCGCCCAATCCCTCTGGCCGGAGCAGTTCGCCGAGCTGATGGGCCAGTTGCGCATCATTGCGCCGGCCGTGGGCCGAAGGCTTTGAACGTCATGCAGCTCGTCGGAGCCCTTTCTTCCGGCTTCTGGCTCCCGGCTTCTCTCTTCCCGTGAACACCGTCACCATCGTCGGCGTGGGCCTCATCGGGGCGTCGTTCGGGCTCGCTCTGCGCCGGGCTGGTTTCCGGGGCCGGATTCTCGGCGTGAGCTCACCTTCGGCCCTGGCCGACGCCCTCGCACTCGGCGTGATCGACGAAGCCCGCCCGCTCGAAGATGCCGCGCGCGACAGCGATCTCGTGTATCTGTCTCAGACGATCTCCGGCATTTTAGCGACCCTCGAGCGGCTCGATGCCCACCTGCGCCCGGGCGCCCTGGTCACCGATGCCGGCAGCACGAAGGCGGTCATCGTGGACAAGGCGCGGCGTCATGTCCGCCGTGGGCTTTTCCTCGGTGGCCACCCGATGGCTGGAAAAGAAGGTCGCGGTGCACGCGCCGCCGAAGCGTCCCTGTTTGACGGCCGGCCCTACGTGTTGACGCCACTCGAGCCGGCTGACCTCGAGCACGAAGCCGTTGGCGAATTTCAGGGGTGGCTGCTGCGAATCGGCGCTCGGGCCGTCGTGCTGGAGCCGGGACTCCACGACCGGCTCGTCGCGCTCGTGTCCCACCTGCCCCAATTGGCCTCTACCGCGCTCGCTGCCTCCCTGGCGGACCGGCCGGAGAAGAACGCCCTTCGGGATGTCGTGGGACCGGGGGTCTTGGATATGACCCGCTTGGCGCTCAGCCCCTACCAGATCTGGAGCGATATCATCGCCACGAACCAAGCCTCGATCGTCGCGGCGCTGGACTCCTATATCGAGCGCC
>CAYRPT010000513.1:0-3694 GCA_964425895.1 uncultured Solibacteraceae bacterium
GAAACCGGTCCTGACGGTGACGAGTCCCGGGCCTGGCGAGGGGAAATCGACCGTCGTCTCCAACCTGGGAATTGCCACGGCCGAAACCGGGCGCCGGGTGATTCTCATCGACGCCGACTGGCGAAAGGCGAGACTGCATACCGCCTTTGGCGTCGCCCTGGAACCCGGGTTGGCGAATCTGATCGCGGGCAACGAAGCCATGCCCGAAAGCGTGGCCGATTTCATCCGGCCCACTGGAATTCCGGGTTTAAGTCTGATGCCGGCCGGGGTGGTTCGTACCGGGCACCTCGGGCCGTTCCAGGTGGCATCGCGCATGGCGGCGCTGTTGGAGCGTGTCAAGGAACAGTTCGACGTCATTCTGATCGACACCGCTCCGGCCCTGCACTTCGCCGACGCCCGCCTCATTGGCCGGCTCTCGGACGGCCTCGTACTGGTGGTGCGCTCCGGCGAGACCTTCCGAAAGAGCGCCCTGCGGGTGCGCGAACAGTTCGCTGACGACGGCGTGCCGATTCTTGGCACGATCCTGAACGACTGGAAGCCGGACTCGACCGGCGACTACTACACGAAGCAATACAAGGTGTACCAGCACGCCTACGAATCCCGGCCGCCGGACGAGTAAGCCGGTCGGGAGCGCTCCCGGCTCCCAAGCGCTACTTCCCTTCTTTCGCAAACAAGGCCAGAATGTCCCTGGACAGCAATGACCCCGGCTTTCGCAATCGTGTCATCCGCGCCGGCATGTGGAACAGCGTGGGCCGCGTGGCGACCGAGGGATCCCGCTACGTCATTGCGATCGTGCTGGCCCGCCTGCTGAGCCCGGCGGAGTTCGGATTGATCGCGCTGGCGACGGCGCTGATGACGTTGATTCATGCCTTCGCGGACCTGCGGATCGGCTACGGTCTGATTCAGAAGCCCGACGTCAGCGAGGAGCAATGGTCGAGCGCGTTCTGGCTGTGCACCGGTATCGGCGTGGTTTTGACGATCGCCTTCGCGGCCGCGGCCCCGCTGGTTGCGTCGTTCTACGAGAATCCCGTTCTGGTGCCGATCGTCTGGGTGCTGGCGCTGAACTTCCTTTTGTCGGCGCTGATTCTCATTCCCAAGACCCAACTGGAGAAGGCACTGCGCTTCAAAGCGCTGGCGGCGGCGCAGTTGGTCGTGGTGGTGGTAACCGGCGCGGTCGCGATCGTGATGGCCCTGGCCGGCTTCGGCGTCTGGAGCCTGGTGGCTCAATCCACCGGCGCCACCCTGATCGAGATGGTCCTCGTCTTCGCCTACGCGCGCTGGCGCCCGGCGCTGACGCTCCACTGGGCCTCGCTGCGGCCACTGTTGAGCTTTAGCGGGCCGCTGATTCTGGGTGACGTGATTAACACGCTGGTGGCCTCGGCGGACCGGCTGATTCTCGGAAAGATGGTGACGCCATCGGCCCTCGGCCTCTACAGCCGGGCGAAGACCTTCCTCTACCTCCCGGTCGGCAATCTCTCGTTCACGCTTTGCCGGGTTATGTTTCCATCTCTCTCGGCCTTGCAGGAGGATCCGGAGCGACTGAAGCGGGCCACTCTGAAGATGCTCAAGCTGCTGGCTGTTGTCTCGTTCCCTTTGATGGCGGTGATGGCCGTGGCGGCCGAGCCTCTCGTGCAAGTCGTGTTGGGGCCAAAGTGGCTGGCGGCTGTGCCGCTCATGCAGGTTTTCGCTCTTGCGGGTCTTCCCGCGTCGTTCAACGCCGTGTCGTCAACGATTTTTCTGTCGCAGGGCAAGATCGATCTGTTTTTCCGGCTGAACCTACTGAGGCAACTTGTTTCATTAGGCTTCGTGTTCGCCGGTTCCTTCTGGGGTGCCATGGGCTGCTCCTTGGGAGTGGCCTGTTCCGCAATCGTAATCTTCGCCGTCGACGCCCGGTTCATCGGGAGGCACATTGGTGTTTCACTGGGGCTGTATCTTGCGCAGCTCGTCCCGACGCTCCTTACGGCGGCGGCCACAGCCTTGTGGGTGTTTCTCGTCGGGCAACTGCTCGGCCCCCAGCAAGATCTTCTGAGAGTTGCCTCACTGGTGTCGGCCGGGCCGGTGTACATGGTTGCCCTCGCGTTTCTGGATCGGCAGGGCTTGGATCTGGTACGCCAGACGATACGCCATAGCGGATTCCTGCCGCAAGGCGTACGCGCCGCAACCGCGAGGTTGTTGGGGTCGGAGGTCGGGTGATGGCAGTACAGAACATGGCGGCGCGTGTCAATCCGGCATTGGGGCGGCTTACTCGAATCCAAGTAGTATCGGCCAGCCAATTCTAGGCTTCATGTGCGGGATCGCGGGACAAGCCGAAATTGCGGGCACCAGCAGGGCGTTGCGCGACGGTGCGGCGGTGTCGAGTGCCGCGGCGTCTCTCATTCACCGAGGCCCCGACGACGAGGGCCATTTCGAAGACGGCCGCGTCGCTTTGGGCCACCGCCGCCTGTCGATCCTCGATCTGTCGGCCGCCGGGCGGCAGCCCATGTCGAACGAAACGGGCGACGTTTGGGTCACCTACAACGGCGAGATTTACAACTATCGGGAGCTGAGAAGGGAGTTGGCGGCAGCGGGCCACGTGTTCCGGTCGGATTCCGACACCGAGGTCCTCGTCCACGGCTTCGAAGAGTGGGGAATCGAGGGGCTGCTGGGCCGTCTCCGGGGGATGTTCGCGTTCGGGTTGTACGACGCGAAGGCGGCCGGAGCAGTGTCGGGCAACAGGGATTACCTGTTTCTGGCGCGCGACCCCCTGGGGATCAAACCGCTCTACTACGCGGAATTGCCGGACGGCGGGCTCGTCTTCGCCTCGGAGGTGAAGGCGCTGGCGCGGTGCGGCGCGGTCTCCACGGAGGCGGATCCGGTCGCCATCGCGGCCTTCCTTTGCCTCGGCTCCATACCGTGGCCCCGCACGTGGCTGAAGCAGGTTAAGTGCCTCCCCCCGGGACAAGTGATGCACGCCGGGCGGCGGGGATTCCGAATCGGGAAGTACGATCGGAAGGACGCGAGCGCCTCTTCCGTCGACCCAAAGGACTTGGGAAGCCTTCTCGAAGACACCGTACGGCGGCACCTGGTGGCGGATGTGCCGGTCGGGATCTTCCTGAGCGGCGGGGTGGATTCCGCGGGAATCGCGGCGCTGGCCCGGCGGTCCGGCCATAGGGAAGTGCATACGCTGACCATCGCCTTCGATGAAAGCGAATTCAACGAAGCAGCCCCGGCCCGCCGTTTCGCCGAGCACTTCCAGACCGAACATCGCGAAACCCTGGTGACGGAGGCCGACTTCGCCCGGGAGTTGCCGGCCATCTTGCAGGCGATGGACCAGCCGACCAACGACGGGGTCAACACCTACTTCGTTTCGAAAGCGGCGCGCGAGGCCGGGTTGAAGGTCGTGCTCTCCGGCCTTGGCGGCGATGAAGTGTTCCTCGGCTACCCGCATTACCGGGCGCTCGCGGACCGCCGCGGTCTTCTGCGGGCCTTCGCCGGCTCCCCGGAAATCCTGCGCACCGCCGGCTGTGGTCTGGCCTGCGCCTGGGGAGCGCTCCGGGGCAGGGAAAACTGGCAGCGGTTCGGCTATCTTCCCCGCCGTCCGCCGGACGAGGGTCTCTACCTACTCATGCGCGGGTTCTTCCCGCCAGTGCAGGCGGCCCGGTTGCTCGATGCCGACCGGAAGACCGTCGAAGAGGCGCTCGATGAAACCTTCGCC
>CAYRPT010000514.1:0-3687 GCA_964425895.1 uncultured Solibacteraceae bacterium
GACATCGTGGTGCGCTATCAGGGCGGCCATAACGCCGGCCATACGGTCCACGTCGGTCCGCAGAAATACATCCTGACCCTCGTGCCAAGCGGGATTCTGCGCGGCAAACTGGCCGTGATCGGTAACGGCCTCGTCATCAACCCGGCGGAGCTGATCCGCCAGATCGAAACCTTGGAAGCGCTCGGCATCGACGTCGAAAAGAAGCTGGCGGTAAGCAGCCGCGCGCACGTCATCTTCCCGTTTCACGGGATGGTCGAGAAGATGTCGGAAGGGCGGGAGGGCCGGACGGCGATCGGCACCACCTCGCGCGGCATCGGCCCTTGCTACGAAGACAAAGTGGCCCGGCGCGGCATCCGGATGGCGGAGCTGGTGGATGAGGAGGCGCTGACCGAGCTGTTCCACGCGCTGGCCGAGGACAAGGCGACCCTCGCCAGCGCTTTCGGCATCCACGAGAGCCTCGACCTGCCCGGCATTCTGGAGCAATACAAGGCGTATGGCCGGCGGCTCAAGCCGATGGTCTGCGATACGCCGGACCTCTTGGGCCGGGCGCGCCGCGAGGGACGCGCCATCCTGTTCGAGGGTGCGCAGGGCACGATGCTCGACATCGATCACGGCACCTACCCGTTCGTTACGTCGTCCAACGCCACGGCCGGCGGTGTATGCACCGGAGCGGGCTTCCCGCCCACGGCCATCGACGGCGTGGTCGGCGTCTCCAAGGCGTACATCACCCGGGTCGGCGCCGGCCCCTTCCCTTCGGAGGCCCTCGACGAATACGGCGATCAGATCCGCAACCTCGGCGGCGAGTTCGGTACCGTAACGGGCCGGCCGCGCCGCTGCGGCTGGTTCGACGTGCCGCTGATCCGCTACACCGCCAACGTGAACGGCTACGACAGCCTACTCATCACGAAGCTCGACGTGCTCGACCAGCTCGAATCAGTCAAGGTATGCACCGGCTACCGGCTCGATGGGTCGGCCATCGATGTCATGCCGGCCACGCGCCGGGCCATGGACCGCGTCGAGCCCGCTTACGAAACACTGCCGGGTTGGATGACGCCGACCGCCGACGTTCGCCGGTTCGCGGACCTGCCGGCGAACGCCCGTCAGTACCTCCGGTTCCTCGAAGACAGGACCGGCGTGGAGATCGGGGCCGTCAGTGTCGGAGCGGAGCGCAATCAGACCATAATGATCTCCGGCTCGAAGCTCGAACGGCTGATGGGCGGGTTCCCCATCTGATCGCTGCGCGAGGCCGGCGCGTACGGCGCAGGCCAATCCGTCCGGCGTACAATCGTCGGTGGTGAAAACCAGCGCCCTCCTTCTGGCGTGCCTGATCACGGCCGGCTGCGCCGTCGACGAATCTTCGGATGCCGACGTGCGCACGTTTCTGCGGGCCTACAACGAGATCGACCGGGACCTCAGCCGGGTGGCCGCCGAGGCGGCCTGGGCGGCCGCCACCGATCTCACGCCGGAAAACACCAGCCGCCGCATAGGCGCCGAATCGGCGCTCGCGGCGTTTCGCGGCAGCCCGTTCGTCATCGAGACGAGCCAACGGTTTCTGGAATCGCGCGCGTCGCTGACCGATCTCGAGTTCCGGCAGTTGGACAAAATCCTGCTTCTGGCGGCCGAGTATCCTGGAACCGTTCCCGATCTCGCGGCGCGCCGCGTCACCGCCGAGGCCATGGCGGATGCCTCACTCCAGGGCTTCCCGTACTGCGAAGAGCGGCGCGGCAACACCTGCGCTGCGGCACTGACCCCGGCTGAGATCGATGCGGTCCTCTTGCAGTCCCGCGACCTGCCGCGCCGCCGCCGCGTGTGGGAGGCCGCCAAGCAGGCCGGCGTGGTGGTGAAGCCGCGGCTGGCGGAGATCCGCAACCTCCAGAACCGGGCGGCACGCGAGCTGGGCTACTCCTCCTACTTGCACCTCCAGGTTTCCGATTACGGAATGGACGTCGCGGACCTGATGAAGCTCATGGAGGAAACGGCCGCCCGGATACGGCCCCTCTACGAGCAGGTTTTCCAGTACGCCGCCGGCCGGTTGTCCGAGCGCTATCGCGAAAGCAGACCGCGCGAGTTGCCGGCCCACTGGCTTCCACATCGCCTCGGACAGGCGTGGCCTGGAGTCGTGGAAACGATCCACGACGAGGCCCTCTTCCAGGGAAAGAGCGCCGAATGGGTCGTCCGGCAGGCGGCACGGTTCTATGAGTCGCTGGGCTTCGATCGCCTGCCCGAGAGCTTCTGGGTCAAGTCGGATCTGTACCGGACGCCCGCCACGTCCGCGCGGCTCAAGAGCCACGGCGCACGGAGTTGGCATATCGACCGCGGGCGCGACGTTCGTAGTTCGATGAACGCCGAGCCCGACATCCGGTGGTTCCTGACCAGCCACCGCGAACTGGGCCGCGTTCACTACTTCCTCGCCTGCTCACGGGACGAGTTGCCTCCGGTTCTCCGCGAAGGCCTCAACCGGGCTTTTCATGAGGCCATCGGCAACCTCGGAGCCATGGCCGCGCGCCGCGAGAGCTACCTCCGCCAAATCGGACTGCCCGCTGCCGGCCGCGGCGCCGCGCCGATGGATGTTCTGCTCGCCGAGGCGCTCGAAGGTCCGATCGTGTTTCTGCCTTGGGCCGCCGGCGTCGTCACCCACTTCGAGTACGAGTTGTATGAGAAGGAGCTGCCCCCCGGGCGGTTCAACACCCGCTGGTGGGAGCTCGTCCGCCAGTATCAGAACATCGTTCCTCCATCACCTCGCGGAGAGCAGTTCTGCGACGCCTGCACCACCGCGCACATCGTCGAAGAGCCGGCGCGCTACTACGACTTCGTCCTGGCGCAGCTCATCCAGTATCAGCTCCATGACTACATCAGCCGCCAGATCCTCCAGCAGGATCCACGCGAGGCAAGCTATTACGACCGCCCCGAGGTGGGTGACTGGCTGCTTGACATCATGGAGCTGGGCGCGACGCGCGACTGGCGCGAGGTGCTGAAGGAGAAGACGGGCGAAGATCTGAGCGCCCGCGCGCTGCTCGAGTACTTCCAACCGTTGGCGGAGCATCTGAAGGAGCTCGAAGGAGCCCGGGGCCAATGAATGCGGACGACTTCCGGCGGCTGGCGTTGAGCCTCCCGGGAGCGGTGGAGAGCTCGCACCGGGGCGCGGCCGATTTCCGGGTCGGTGGAAGGATCTTCGCGACGCTCGCCTCCGCGAAGCAGGGCTACGGAAATCTGATGCTCACGCCGGAGCAGCAGGCGGCGTTCGTAGCGGAACTGCCCGTGGTTTTCCTTCCCATCAAGGGGGGGTGGGGACGCATGGGGATGACCCATATCCGTTTGGATGCGGCCAACGAGGATCTACTGGCCGGCGCGCTTCGCACGGCATGGAAGCTGCGGATCGAGAAGAACGCCCAGGCGGGCCGAAAAGCCGCCCGCGCCCCCGGGGAAAAGCGGAAGCCCGGGAGCCGTCGGTCGCGACCCCGGGCCGGGTGAAAACCTCACGGGTTGCCGGCTCGCTCCGGCGGGATCGCAGGCGCGGGGAGCCCCTCGGCCGCAAGCTGCGCGATGTCGGCCAGTCTCATAGCCCCGGCCCGGCCGGCCAGAGCGTCGCGGAACATCGTCTGGCAGAAGGGGCAAGCCGCGGCGATGGTTTCGGCGCCGGCGGACTCCAACTGCTCCAGACGCTCATGGCTGACCCGCTTGCCCTTC
>CAYRPT010000515.1:0-3679 GCA_964425895.1 uncultured Solibacteraceae bacterium
AGTCCGCGGCGGCTGCGGCCGAGAAACCGCTCCGACGCGTGCAGCGGTGGATGCGGCGCCGTGTACGCCAAATAGAGGAAGAACGGTCTCCCCTCCCGGCTGGCGTCGCGAAGAAACTGAACCGCCTCCTCCGTGTAGCGGCGCGTCAATTGGCTCTGGTCCGGCTCCACCTCAATCACTTCCAGTCCGCGCATCAACGGTAGCGGGGGCACCACGCGCAGGCGGTAGATCGGGTGCCCGGGATTGTTCCGTCGGCTCATGTCGTTCGAGTACGGCAGTCCGAAGAACAGGTCGAAGCCGTGGTGTGCCGGCATGTAGCGCGGCTTCCGGCCTAAGTGCCACTTCCCGATACAAGCCGTCCGGTAGCCAGCCTTTTGCAGTATCTCGCCGAGCGTGAGCTCGTCGTCGGGGAGGCCGTCGTTGGTAACCGGCGGGAGCACTCCGTTGAGCTTGAAACGCACCGGCAGGCGGCCGGTCATCAGGGCCGCCCGGCTCGGCGTGCATAGCGGCGACGCGGAATAGAACTGCGTCAGGCGCATCCCCTCAGCGGCCATGCGGTCCAGGTGGGGCGTGCGGATGCTGGGGTGGCCGTAGACGCCGAGGTCGCCATAGCCGAGGTCGTCAGCCAGCAGCAAAACGAAATTCGGCTTCTCCGCCTTCCGGTGCGCCGCACCGAATGTCGTGGTGGCCGCGAGGGCGCCCAACGCCAGGAGAAAACCGTGATATCGAAACGATCGCATTTCCCGTAAGGATTCCGTCAGGGGCCTGCCGCGGCCCCGTCACCACGAACCCTCTCTTTACCTTTCAACACATCCTGCCGCCGCGCCGCAAGAAACGTCAGGCTAGCCGGCTGACATTCGCCGCGCAGAGCGCCCCGTAGCGAGAACCTCCACGACTTCATCCCAACGACTGTGCAGGTGATTTTCTTATCGCCGCGGCTGAAGCCGACTGCTTTGATGTTTCGGGTGGATTTCGCGGCGCCCTTTCCGCGCGCCTTGTTGCGTCGCCGCTCCCAGGCCGAGCCCCACAATCGCGGCCGCCAGCGATCCCAGAAACGGGTAGGCGATGCCGGCGAGGCGGCCCGCTCCGTAAGCGGCGGCGCCGGCCGCCAGCGCGCCGACGGCCGCCCGTTCCGAACGGACCCGCGTGAACAGGCCGCACACCACCGTTACGAAAATGCCCGCGCTCCCGAACGCCGATGCCTCTTCCACCAGCCCGTACACGCTGTCGGCCTCGCGCCCCAGGACATACGCGATCAGGCCGCAGCAGACGACGGCGGCCCGGTTGACAAAGACTTTGGCGCGCTCGTCCCGAATCCGGCGCCAGGGAATGACGATGTTGTGCGCCGCCAGCGACCCGGCCGCCAGCAGGCAGCTATCGACCGTGGAGAGGATCGCCGACACCAGCGCCCCGGCGAAAACGGAATAACCGGCCGCCGGCAGATACGAGCCGGCCAGGTGCATCAGAACCTGCTCGCCGTCCGCCAGCCCTGGCGCCAGGGTTCGTCCGGCGAGCCCGAGGGCCACCGCCACCAGGCCGAGTGCAACGTAAAGGAACGCGGCCGCCGTGGAGGCCCGAGCGGCCAGCCCGCCCGAGCGCGCGGCCGCCACCCGCGCCGCCAGCTCCGCGGAGAACATCGATCCGCAAACCGGTATGGCCCAGCTTTCGACGTGTCGCAGGAAAGAGACACCGGCCGCCGGCGCAACCCTCACCGCAGCCACCGCATCCGCGCCTGCGAACGGCAGCACCGCCGCTCCGAGAAGCACGAGGCCGGCGACCAGCATGACGCCCTGGATCAGATCGGTCACCGCATCCGCCTTCAGTCCCCCGAAACACGTGTAGACGATCGCGACCCCGGCCGCAAAGGCCACGGTCGCGTCGGCGTTCCAGCCCGAGGCCGCCGAGAGCACTTGTCCAAGAGCCCGGATCTGCGCGGCCGCCCATAGCACCGAACCCGGAATCATCACCGCCGCCGCGAACTTCTCGGCCCGCGGGCCGTAGCATTGCCGGAACAGGTCACCCAACGTGGAAAGTTGGCGGGACCAGAGCCGGCGGGCAAAGAACAGCCCCATGAACAGCAGGCATAACGAGTAACCGAAGGGGTCGGCTACGTTGCCGGCCAGCCCCTCGTCGTAGGCGGCGCCGGCGGCCCCGATACAGGTTTCCGCCCCGAACCAGGTGGCGAAGATAGTGAAGACAGCCAGGCCGGGGCCCAAGCTGCGCCCGGCCACCAGATAGTCATCCTCGGTACGCGTGCGGCGGGAGACAATCCAGGCCACCCCCAACTGCGCGAGCACGTATCCCACCAGGAAGAGAGACATCCCGCGTGTCAGTTCGATCTTCGCCCCTCCGCCGCCCCTCTACGGGGTTTCCAGCTTGGCCGCCAGGCGCCCGAGCTCGGCCATTTTCGCTTTCGCATCCTTAGCCCTGTCCCCCTCCGGCGCCACCTCGAGGTACTTCGCCAGAGCCTGCTTCGCGGACTCCAGGAGCTGCCTCCTTTCCGTCTCGAGCGGCTCTTTGTCCGCCAGCTTTTCGCGCGCGAGCGCCAGCTTCCAGTACGCCTCGGCGTAACCGGGATTCCACTTGGAAGCCTCCTCGTAGCGACCCGCGGCGGCCCGAAAACTGCCCTTCTTCCAGTAGAATTCACCCACCTTGAATTCCTTGGCCGCCTGGATGGGGTTGAAGGTGTATTCGCTCTTGCGCGTCAGATCCTCGTCCTCTTCGGGGATCTCCTGATACTGGGGCTCCTGCGTCGGGGCCAGGGCGCCGGTCAGGCCCAACAGCCACACTCGCACCCACCGGCGTGTCACAATTCAAGTATAGGCGGGATATCTCCCGTGCTCCAGGCTGCTGGGAGCCGCCGCCCCGGCCCCGGCGGATGCGACATCCATGGACTTGCGGGAAAAAGCGGGCCGGATTCCCACCGGACCCGGTGTCTACCTCTACAAAGGCTCCCACGGTGAGGTGCTGTACGTGGGCAAGGCCAAGAACCTCCGCGCACGCGTTCGAAGCTATTTCTCCGATGACCGCCTGGCCGACGTCAAGACCGGGACCCTCCTTTCCGAGGCGGCCGACATCGAGTTCATCCTCGTGGACAATGAGAAGGAAGCGCTGGCCCTCGAGAACAACCTCATCAAGCGATGGAAGCCGCGCTTCAACGTCCTGTTGCGGGACGATAAGACCTACCCTTACATCAAGCTGACCAGGGAAACCTATCCGCGCGTCTACGTCACCCGGCGCCTGCGCAAGGACGGCTCCACCTATTTCGGCCCATATTTTCCCGGCAACCTCGCCCATCGGCTGCGGCACTTCATCAACCGCGAGTTCAAGGTGCCATCCTGCAAGGTGGATCTCAGCCGGCGGCACGCGCAGCCGTGCTTGCAGTATCACATCCACCGATGTCTCGGGCCGTGCGTCGAGGGTCTGACGACGCTCGAAGAGCACGCCGCGGCCGTGAAGAACGCCCGCCTGTTCCTCGACGGCCGGCTCCGCGACTTGACCGGTGAGCTGCGCGTCCGCATGGAACAGGCCGCCGGGGAGCTGCGATTTGAGGAGGCGGCGTCGCTCCGCGATCTGGTCTCGACCGTCGAGGAGATCGAGCAGCGTCAGAAGGTGGCCGCCGCCGAGGGTGGTAACACCGATATCCTGGCCTGTTATGCCGAGCCGCCACTCGTCGCTG
>CAYRPT010000516.1:0-3675 GCA_964425895.1 uncultured Solibacteraceae bacterium
ATTGATGTACTTCGCCCCGACATCACCGGGATGAGTCTCGTGGAAATCCGCAAGGCGGCGGCCTTGGCGGAAACCTACTATGTTGCGGTGGCGCCGTTCCAGCGGTCCGGACCTATCGCCAGCGCCGCCGCGTTGCAGCTCGCCGCGGCCATTCCCAACTTCGTGATTCAGGAGGTCCCGTTCGTTTCCGGGAGGGACCGCGGAATGCGCGATGCCCTTGTAGGGGGCGCCGTCGAGAGTCCGGTCGACGGCTTCTTCCGGCTGCCGGCCGGCCCGGGGCTCGGCATCACGGTGGATGAGGCGGTCCTGAAACAGTACCGGTCGCCCCGGGAGGAGGCATAGCCATGGCGCTCAATAACCACCGATCACCGGACGGCGGCCGCACGGCGCTGCGGCCGAACCGGCGCGGGTTTCTCGCCTCAAGTCTGTTGGCGGGTGCGCCCGCTTGGAGTGCCACCCGGCGTGATCCCGTTTGCGGGTGCGCCGCCGCATTCGCTCCCCAGCTTCCCCCGGCGCCCGGCCGCCTCAAGATCACCGCCGTCAAAGCCTTCGGCGTTACGGTCGACAAGCAGTCCGACCGGCCCTACGTCTTCGTCAAGCTTGAAACTGACGCGGGCTTGTACGGCTGGGGTGAAGCGACGCTCGAGGGGAAAGCCGGCGCGGTGATGACGACCGTCGACGACCTGAAACCCTTCCTCCTCGGGCAGGACCCGATGCGCGTCGAACACCACTGGCAGGCCATGTACATCCATGCCTTCTACCGCGGTGGACCTATTCTCGGTTCGGCCATCGCCGGACTGGATCAGGCGTTGTGGGATATCCGGGGCAAAGCGCTCGGGAGGCCGGTATATCAGCTCTTAGGCGGGCCCCTGAACGCCCGCGGCGTTCGCGGCTACTACCACCTCCGGGCCGGCGGCCGTCTGGGCCGCAAGGCCAGTTTTCGGGATGTGCTCGCCGCGAACCGGGCCGAGGCCGAGGCCCATGGGATCACCGCCTTCAAGACGGGCATCGCGGGCTACTACGAATGGATCGCGCCGGCACGCCAGATCCGCGAAGCCGTCGCGCGGCTCGAAACGGCCCGCGAAGTGATCGGCGACGCCATCGACATCGGCGTCGATTTCCACGCCAAAACCAGTCCCGCCGTCGCCGTGCAGATTTGCAAGGCCGTCGAACCGCTCAAGCTGATGTTCATTGAGGAGCCGTGCCCGCCGGAGAACGTGAAGGCCATGGCCCGCATCGCCCGGCGGACGACGGTGCCCATCGCCACCGGCGAGCGTTTGGTCACGCACTACAACTGCCGTGAACTGGTCGAGCAAAAGGTCGTCGATATTCTTCAGACCGACATCAACCACGTCGGCGGCATCACCGCGCTCTGGAAGGTAGCGGCCATGGCGGAAGCCTCCGGAATCAAGATGGCGCCCCATTCGTGCGAAGGCCCCATCGGCGCCATCGCTACGCTGCACGTCGATGCCGCGATGCCGAATTTCCTCGTTCAGGAGATCTGTTCCGGGGTCGAACCAGACGCCAAGGAAAAGCTCTGGGAGGAGTGGCTCGGCTTTCCCGCCATGCGGATGGTGAACGGCTACTTCCCGCTTCCCGACAAGCCCGGCCTCGGCTTCGACCTCGCGGAAGAGGCGCTCGCAAAGTATCCCTTCCGGGGAACGGTCCCGATGCCCCGTCCCACACACGAAGACGGATCCATCGCCGCCTGGTAGTCCGGCTGGGGGAGGGCGCGTCCGTTACCGGCGCGCCTCGGGGGACGGCATCTCGAACACCGCGGCCGGCGCCACCCGGCGCCAATGGCCGCCCTTGTGCCAGACCATTTCATAGCGTGGCGGCTGATAGTGGTTCTCCGCGGTGAACGGCTCGTCGAACCGGTTTTCGGCCAGCTCGCGGCGCACAAAGAACGCATTCGCGCCGAGAAGATTGCAGCCGACCAGGGCGTAGCCCTTTTCGCGTCCCAGGCGCTCGAGCGCGGTCAGGCTCGCGCCGAAGTGGCTCGTGTTGTCCCACCAGCTTTCGGGCTCGTAGTTGACCACCCAATCCACGCCGGGCGGAAAGATCGCATTGTACTCAATAATGACCAGGCGGGGTGTGAACGAGGTGATCGCCTTCCATACCCAGTAGTCGTTGCGGTCGATATCAATCGAGAGGACGTCAAAGGATGCCGGGGTTTCGGCGGCGCGCAGCAACTCCTCGATGTTTTCTGCGTTCACCTGCGCCGTCTGGAGCCGCAGACGGCCGGAGGCCGCCAGGCCGGCGAACTTGGTCTTCGCCTCCTCGAGAAACGGTCCGTGCGCGTCCATCCACAACCCCGACCAGCCCGCCATCAGCAATGCGACGGTGCTGTTCTCGCTGCCGTTGCCCGAACCGAACTCCACGAAGTGCCGGTTCGTGACCCCGATTCGGCGGAGGATCTCGACGAGGATCCCGTCCTCGCCGAGCTGGGAGTAGATGGTCGCTTCGTAACGGGACAACCTCTTCTCACCCTTTGCCATGTCCGCTTCCACCAGCAGATGACGCAGCGTGCCGAGCTGAAGCTGATAGAGCAACTCCACCTGGTAGTGGTTGGGGAGCTTCTCGGCGGGTTGAGCGGAGGACGGCGCCCGGCCGGCGCCGGCGAGCCCCGGCCCTAGTGCCGCCGCCAGGGCCGCCAGCAGCGCGACGGCGGCGGCGTTCGGACGGCGCGCAACGTGCAAGCGATATGCGACAACCAGCAAGATCGCCCCGGCGGCGAAACCGATTCGGACGGCCATCGGAACCTCGGACATCCCACCATCCTGCCACGGACAAGAGCCGGCAAGTTCCGCGCACCGGCGGCCAACAAGATGCCGAAACCTGCGAGCGAGCGACGGCCACGGCAGCCTCAATCACCGCGCGCGTCCGGCTGGTCCCAACGCCACCGCGAACGTCCCCACGCTAACGCCACCGCTATCTGTAGTGCTTGGTCTGTGTGGTCTGTGTGGTGCTTGGTTGACATTGGGTCACCAGGGGCATACGATGCAGTGAACCCGGCGGCCGGCGATGGCAGCCGGTTCAGAGGAGGATTTGGGATGCGAAAACTTCTCGTGCTTTCAGTGTGCCTGGGTGGTTCACTGGCCGCCCAGCCAGCAGAAAAGCCGCTGGTGTCGGTGAGCTTTTACCGGGTCCACCCGGCCAAAACAGGCCAATGGACGGACGTGGCCAGGAACGTCTTCGGCCCGATGATGGACAAGCTCGTCGCCGGCGGCACAGTCGCCGCCTACGGCATGGATCGTAGTCTCTTTCACGATCCGGAGTCCGCTAACTACGTTCTCTGGTACAACGTGAAGGATTTCAGCGCCCTCGGCGAGACCATGGCCGCTATCGACGAGATGATCGAGAAGAACGCGGCTGCAATGCAGCCCGCCATGGAAGCCCACGATTACGGGGCTCACTCGGACAACCTCTACCGGACCGTCGAGACCAAGATGGCGGCGCCGAAGCCCGGTGCGATGCCCTACAGCGTCGTCTCGACGTTCCGCGCGAAACCGGGCAAGGGTGAAGAAATGGTCCAGGCGTTTCGCTCGTTCTATCAACCGGTCTACAACAAGCTGGTGGATGACGGAGCTCTCACCGGGTACGCGCTGCTCAATTCGGTCACCCATCGGAACAACGTCGGGGAGTACACGATGGTGGTCGAGATGCCCGACCTCG
>CAYRPT010000517.1:0-3673 GCA_964425895.1 uncultured Solibacteraceae bacterium
GTCCATCTGGTAGCCGCGGCGGTCGCCGAACTGGGGGGCGGATTCAGCGGCTTCACGAAAAGGACCGTAGAACACCGACGCATACTTGGCGGCGTAGGAGAGGATTGGCGTCCGGATGAAGCCTTCCGCGTCGAGCGCCTTGCGGATGGCCGCCACGCGGCCGTCCATCATGTCGGACGGTGCGATGACGTCGGCCCCGGCGCGGGCGTGGGAGACGGCGGAACGGGCCAGCCACTCCAGCGTAGCGTCGTTGTCCACGTCGCCGTCCACCACCTTGCCGCAGTGCCCGTGGCTGGTGTACTCGCAGTTGCAAACATCGGTGACCACCAGCACGCCGGGGACCTCGACCTTGAGGGCGCGCACGGCCCGCTGAACGATTCCCTCGTCGTCGTAGGCTCCGGAAGCCATCTCATCCTTGGTCTCCGGGATGCCGAACAGGATGACGCCGCCGAGGCCGAGCGAGCGCGCCTCGGTACACTCCTTCACCAGTTCATCCACCGAGAGCTGGAAGTTCCCGGGCATGGCGCCGATCTCGCGGCGGACGCCTTCGCCAGGGCAGACAAACAGCGGCAGGATGAAATCCGATGGGGCGAGGACCGTTTCGCGGACGAGTCCCCGAAGGCTCTCGGTGGCGCGGAGGCGCCGCGGCCGGTGGGTGGGAAAAGGCATACCACCACGATTCTATAGCTCTATGGCGTGGCCGCACGGGGCGTCTCCTGAGGCTCGCTCGAGTGGAGCGCGCCGCCAGGCGTCGCCCGTCGCGGGCATGACCCTCCGCTCCACCCTCTCGCGTGGAGCGCGCCGCCAGGCGTGCCACGCCGGCAGTCTTGCCGGCGGAATCGCGCATTCTATTCCGCGAGCCTCACTAGAGACGCTGCCGATTCGTCAACATCCCCTTCCTCCCAGGCGCTCCTCACCCCTTTGCGCCTCGTTACGGGCGGATTACGTTTGTGTCCGTATCGGCCGGCTGCACGCGGGCCCGGACGGACAGCGCCTGCTACAATGCGGGTAGGAAGACGGAGCAGAGCGACATGCCTATCTACGAGTACAAGTGCGAAGGTTGCGGCGCCCGCTTCGAGAAGCTGGTGCGCGGGGTGGAGCTGGCGGCGCCGTGCTGCCCCTCCTGTGAGAGCCCGCGGACGGTGAAGCAGCTATCGACCTTCGCGGCGCACTCTGGCGCGTCGTCTCCGTCCGGAGATCTGCCGATGTGCCCGTCTGGCGGCGTTTGTCCAACGCCGGGCGCTTGCGGGTTGAACTGAGGGACGGACTTTTGGGCCGATCGCCCTCAGGGCGAGGTCATGGCAGCCGGCGGGCCGGGTTGGCAACAGCAATGACGGCGGCCGGGAAATCACCGCCGAGGGGATGCCATGCCACAGAGTTACTGGGACCGCCTCCATACACTGGGGACACTCCGCCGAAGCGACTATTCCGAGCAGCGGCTGCGCGGCCGGACGGTCAAGGATGAGCTGCGCGCCAACCTGATGGCGAAACTAAAGGCTGGCGAGACATTGTTTCCCGGCATCGTCGGCTTCGAGGATACCGTTACGCCGCAGATCGTCAACGCGATCCTGTCGCGGCACAACTTCATCTTGCTGGGGCTGCGAGGCCAGGCCAAAACCCGCATCCTGCGCCAGCTCACATCGTTGCTCGATCCCGCTCTTCCTTACATCGCGGGCTGCGAGATCCGGGACAATCCGTACGCCCCCCTCTGCCGTCGCTGCCGGAACCTCGTGGAGGAGATGGGGGAGGAAACGCCGATCGCGTGGCTGCGGCCCGAGGAGCGCTACATCGAGAAACTGGCGACGCCTGACGTGACCATAGCGGACATGATCGGTGACATCGATCCGATCAAGGCGGCGCGCTCCGGCCGAGATATCGGCGACGAGCTGACGATCCACTACGGGCTGCTGCCGCGCGCCAACCGCGGGATTTTCGCCCTGAACGAGTTGCCGGATCTGGCGGGCAAGATCCAGGTGGGCCTGTTCAATATCATGCAGGAGGGCGACATTCAGATCAAAGGCTACCCCGTGCGGCTGCCGCTCGATCTGCAACTGGTATTTACCGCCAACCCCGAGGATTACACCGCCCGGGGGAAGATCATCACTCCCCTCAAGGACCGGATCGGCAGCGAAATCCGCACCCACTATCCCCTGACGGTCGAGCACGGCATCGCGATCACTGAGCAGGAGGCCTGGACCGGCCGCGATGGAAACGGCGTCGCGACGCAAGTGCCTCCCTACATCCGCCAGGTCGTGGAGGCGATCGCGTTTCTGGCGCGGGAAGACAAGAAGATCGACCACCGCTCCGGTGTGTCGCAGCGGATGCCGATCACGGTCCTGGAGAACGTCGTGTCGAACGCGGAGCGCCGCGCCCTGACCGCGGGCGAGAAGACGGCGGTGCCGCGCATCTCCGACATCTATGCCGCCCTGCCGGCCATGACGGGGAAGGTCGAGCTGGAATATGAGGGCGAGTTGCACGGCACGGACAAAGTCGTCCGGCATCTCATCCGGCAGGCGGTGGCCAAGGTGTTCCAAATGTACTTCGAGGAGGAGGACCTCTCGCCCGTAGTCACGTGGTTCGAGCTCGGCGGCAATCTGCGGGTCGACGACAATGACGACACCGCGACCGTGCTGCGCAAGCTGAGCGGCATCCACGGGCTGCTGGAAACCGCCGGCACGGTCGTCAAAGACGGGAGCGCTGGCCCGGCGGTGCGGGTGGCGGCGGCGGAGTTCGTGCTGGAAGGGCTGTACGCGCGGCGCCGCATCAGCCGCTCCGAGGAACTGGGCTTCGTGGCGGCGGAGAAACGCCGGTCCGCGTCCCAGCCGCGGACGGACCCGATGGCCGGCGGCCCGATGGAGACATTGAACTAAGGGAGAGACGTCCGGCCGGCCGCGAGGCGGGCCCGGATTTTCTGGGAGGCGGCTCATGCGCTCCATTCGCTACTCGCGCTACACCGGCGAAGACCTTGGTATCGACGCCTCCGATCTGATGCGTGCGCTCGCCGACCACTTCCTCGACAGCGGATTCGATCGGCGGTTCTTCCGGTTCTCCGAATGGGATCCCTCCAGCTTTGAGGAACTCCGGGAGGCAATCCGGCAGGCTCTCGAATCCGGTGAGCTGTGGGACAAGGAGATCGAACAGCAGCTCCGGGAGCAATTTGAACGCATGAGCCCGCGGCAAGTCGAGGAGCTTGTCCAGCGGCTCGCGCAGAAGCTCGTGGACGAGGGATACCTGGCGGCGCAGCCGAACGAGGGCGGTGAAAACCAGCCGGTCCGGGTCGAAATCACCGACAAGGCCGTGGACTTCCTGGGTTACCAGGCGCTGAAGGACCTGCTCGCGTCCCTCGGCAAGTCCAGCTTCGGCGCCCACGACACGCGCGACCTTTCGACCGGCATCGAGGCGGGCGGCTCCTCCCGGCCCTACGAATTCGGTGACGTGCTCAATCTGGATATCGGCGCGACGCTGTCCTCCGCTATCCGGCGGCAGCCGCGCCGGTTCCCCATCGAGATCGAGCACGCCGATCTCCACGTCAACCAGTGCGAGTATCAAAGCTCGTGCGCCACCGTGCTCATGCTCGACTGCTCCCATAGCATGATTCTCTACGGCGAGGACCGGTTCACCCCGGCCAAGAAAGTCGCCCTGGCGCTCAGCCAGTTGATCCGAACCCGGTATC
>CAYRPT010000518.1:0-3661 GCA_964425895.1 uncultured Solibacteraceae bacterium
CAGCTACTACGACTACTACCAGCCCGAGGCGTACTTGCCGTCGAGCGACGTGTACATCGAAAAGGAGGCGACGATCAACGACGAGCTCGACAAGCTCCGGATGTCAGCCACCAAGAGCCTGTTCGAGCGGCGGGACTGTGTGATCATTGCGAGCGTGAGCTGCATTTACGGGCTGGGGTCGCCCGATGCCTACTACGGCATGCTGCTGATGCTCGAAAAGGGGCGGAAGTTCAGCCGGGACCAGGTCGTCAAGCGGCTCGTCGAGATCCTCTACGAACGCAACGACGGGGCGCTGAGCCGGGGCACATTTCGCGTTCGCGGGGACGTCATCGAAGTTTACCCCACCTACGACGACAACGCCTATCGCATCGAGCTCTGGGGCGACGATATCGAGACCCTGGCGCAGATCGATCCGCTGACCGGGCAGGTGCGGCAGACGTACCTTCGCTTACCGATCTATCCCAAGACCCACTATGTGATGAGCGCCGAAGACAAGGAGCGCGCCATCCAGTCCATCCGCAACGAGCTTCAGTGGTGGCACCGGGAACTGGAACAGCAGGGCAAGCTGATCGAAGCCCAGCGCCTCTGGCAGCGGACGATGTTCGACCTGGAGATGATCAAGGAGATCGGCTACTGCCACGGGGTGGAGAACTACTCACGCCATTTCTCGGGACGTCTTCCCGGCGAGGCGCCGCCCACACTGCTCGACTACCTGCCCCACGACGCATTGATGTTCCTCGACGAGAGCCACCAGACCGTTCCCCAGCTCCACGGGATGTTCCACGGCGACCGCTCGCGCAAAGAGACGCTGGTGGCCCATGGATTCCGGCTCCCCAGCGCGCTGGACAACCGGCCGCTGACATTCGAGGAGTTCGAGAACCGGGTCAACCAGGTGATCTACGTGTCGGCCACGCCCGGCCCCTACGAGCTGACCAAGAGCGCGGGCGTGGTGATCGAGCAAATTATCCGGCCCACCGGCCTGGTGGATCCCGAGGTCGAGGTTCGTCCGATCAGGGGCCAGGTGGACGACCTGCTCAACGAAATCCGGCTTCGCGCCGAGCGGGACGAGCGGGTCCTGGTGACGACGCTGACCAAACGGATGGCCGAGGACCTGGCGGAGTACTACGCCGAGGCCGGGGTGAAGTGTCAATATCTGCACTCCGAGGTCAGCACCCTGGACCGGGTGAAGATCCTGCGGGATCTACGGCGGGGGGAGTACGACGTCCTGATCGGAGTGAACTTGCTGCGCGAGGGTCTGGACCTGCCGGAGGTTTCCCTGGTGGCCGTGCTGGACGCCGACAAGGAGGGCTTCCTGCGGTCGGGCGGGTCGCTGATCCAGACCATTGGGCGCGCTGCCCGCAACATTAACGGGCGGGCGATCCTGTACGCCGACGTGATGACGGACAGCATGCGTTCGGCCGTCGGCGAGACGAACCGCCGCCGTCAGATCCAGGCTGACTACAATACGGAGAACGGCATCACTCCGCAAACGATCGTCAAGCCGATCGATATGAGTTTGGTGCGTGTGGCCGAAGGGGATTACGTCACCGTGCCCTTAGAGGAGGAGGAGCCGGAGGCGGAGCCCCTCACCGCGCAACAGATCCACCACCTGGTGTCCGAGCTCGAGACGAAGATGCGAGAAGCCGCCAAGAAATTTCAATTCGAGCAGGCGGCCCAGTTCCGGGATCGAATCAAGGCGCTCAAGCAGAGGGAACTCTACGATGATGTCCAACCCGCCGGGGCGTTGGACAGCCGGCACGGGGTCTGAACGCCCGGTGGCTCGGCTGCTCGTTGCGGGAGTCGCCGCCTTAGGCCTGGGTTGCGCGGCGCTCGCGGGACAGACCGCCGCGAACACCGGGCTGGCGCCGGACGTCCTGCTGCTGGCCCGCATCAAGGTCCGGATGGAGGAGAACCTGCGAAGCCAGCCGAACTGCACCTGCATCCAGACGATCCAGCGCTCCCGGCGCCGTGCGCCGGCGCGCCGGTTTCGCGCCCTCGATACACTGCGCCTCGAGGTGGCGCTAGTGGACGGAAAAGAGATGTTCTCGTGGCCCGGGGCCCGGGAATTTCAAGTGACCGACCCCCGCGAAATCGCCCCCACCGGCGCGATCGGGACGGGCGTATTCGGCCTGCACGCGCGCGCCGTCTTCCTGTCCGGATCGCCGACGTACACCTATCGTGGCCAGGAGGATCTGGACGGGCGCCGCTGTGAGCGGTTCGACTACGACGTGCCGCTCAACTTGAGCGGCTATCAGCTCCGCCTGGAGAGCATCTCGGCCACCGTCGCACACCACGGGTCCTTCTGGGTGGATGCCGCCTCGCTCGACCTCGTCCGCCTCGTGGTGATCGCGGGCGTGATTCCACCCGCGATTCAACTCACCGCGGCTGAGACGGTAATGGACTATGAGCGGCTGATGGTCGGGGGGCGGGATTTCCTGTTGCCGGCGCGGGCGGTTACCGTGCTGACCCACATTGACGGCGATGAAAGCCGCAACGAGACCACGTTCACCAACTGCCGGCAGTACGCCGGGGAGTCGTTCCTCTCCTTCGGACCTCCACCGGAGGAAACGGCGGTGGCGGAAACGCCGCGGGAAGTGCGGATCGCGCCCGGCCTGGAACTCAGGCTGGATCTGGCGACGCCGATCGTTTCGGGCGAGACGGCGGCGGGCGATCCCATCCAGGCGATCCTGCGGCGGGAGGTGCGGGACCTGGCGGGCAACGTCGTACCGAAAGGGGCGGTAGTCGTAGGCAGGGTCATCCACTTGGAGCACTATCCAGGGCGGTTTCCGCATTGGGAAGTGGCGCTCCGCCTGGAGTCCATCGAGTTCGGCGGCATGCGTGGCGACCTTCGAGCGAATCTCGTGCGCTGGGTAGGATACTTGGGACCCGGCCGGAGAGTCATGCTGGCCGAGGAGCTTCGGGAGAAGGTGGCGGGGCGGCCGGCCGTGCCCCGTGCCGATCTCCTGGAGTCCCCCGGCGTCGGTGTTTTTTATGTTAATGGTGAAACATTGCGGATACCGAAGGGTTCCCGGATGGTATGGCGGACCCTTGGTGTGGCGCAACCAAGCGAGGAATAGCTGTGATCCAGTTTGAATTGGTGACGGCCGACAGCCGGTTGTTTCACGAGGCTTTCGGTTTCGCGCAGAAGCAAGTTCGAGCCCTGATCGAGAGCCACCCGGACTACTATCCCCTGTACACCCAAAGTGGGAAATGGAAGCACGAGGGCCAGGCGTGGACGCACTGGTGCGACGGCTTCTTGCCGGGGATGATGTGGATTTTCCATAAGTGCCTCCCCGAGGATCATGCCGACAGGGCGTATTGGCTCGATTCGGCGATCCGGTACACGCGGCCGCTGGAACCCCGCAAGGCCGACCGGGACGTTCACGATCTCGGTTTCATCTTCCTCTCCACTTATTACCGCTGGCATCGTCTAACCAAGGAGCCGTCGCTGAACGACGTGCTGATTGAAGCCGGACGCACCCTCGCCCTGCGGTATCAGGAGAAGGGGCAGTATTTGAGCTCGTTTATCGCGGCGAACTCGCTGTTCATCGACATCATGATGAACGTCGGCATCATTTTCTATGCCGCCCACCAGTCGAAGGACCGCAACCTCAGGGAAATCGCGTTGCGGCATTGCTACACCACGCGGCGCACCCTCGTC
>CAYRPT010000519.1:0-3651 GCA_964425895.1 uncultured Solibacteraceae bacterium
TAGGTGGGCAACAAACTTACGCCGTCCTCGAGCTGCCGCGCAGCGGTTCGGATCACATCCCGGCCGGGGCGCAAGCCCCGCAGCCGGTAAACTCCGCGATCATCCGTTTGCGCCGAGGCAACGGCCCGCCACGTCCTCCCGAGGCGGTAGGCTCCCACCGGCACCGCCTCCATGCCGACGTCGTTCTCATCGGAGACCCTCCCGGTCACCACGCCCAGGCGCCGGAGCCTCAAGTTGGCTGAGAAATGGCTTCCCTCGTCGAGAACGATGGGGGTACCCGGTTCCTCATATTCCTTCTGGCCATAGAGCAGCGGGGCGTAGCCGTCGCGCTCGGCACGCAGGAAGTAGATTCCGCCGGCCAGCCCGGTGAAGGAGAACTCCCCGCGGAGACCCGTGAGCAGCCGCCGGGCGCCGGGAGAGTCGGCCCCGGCCGGTCGGGATTGCAGGATGACCTTGGCGCGGGCAAGCGGTTTTCCGGTCGCATTCTCAGCGACCGAGCCGGTGATCGACGCCGCCGCGGAAATCGCCGGAGATGCCGCTTCGATCAACACCACGACGCCCCAGGCGGCGCAGCGGATTCCGCGGTGGGCGAAAATCTTAGAATCGAAGCGGACCAAGAGCTCGGATCATCCAACCCAGGCCCGAGCGTTTCCGCGGAGTGTCCGCCGTGCCCGGCGCCTTGCGGAGAAGATGGAGGGCCGCCTCCTCGGACCTGCCGGCCGAATCCTCGTAACGGCGGAGCAATTCGTCTTCGTCAAAGCCGATGGCCTCCGCGTATTGCCGCAAATAGCTGCGGGCGAAGATTCCACCAGGCAGTTGAGCGTAATCCTCAGCCTCGATGGCCTTCAGGAAGCGCAGGCTGATTTTGGTGCTCTCCGCGATCTCTTCGAGCGTCACACCGTTTCGGGAGCGGTGCTGCGCCAACGGCGGCAGCGCCTGAACCCCGGGGGAGGTCGTGCGGTTCGTTTTCATTGACGCAACTCGTTTGTCTACGCTTGGTGGCGCCCCTCGGCCGCACCCTCTCCTCCGTTCGCCGGAAGGGCGTACGCGTCCAGCCCCCACATCATAACCGATTTTCCCCTCCCATGGGTCAATTCCCGGTTTAACACCCAAAGATGGCCGCCGCATCCGCCGCCGCCCGGCGGAATCGTCACGGCTGGTACGGCCAGCGGGCGGTGGTGGTGTAACCGCCGTCGATCGCAATCACCTGACCAGTGATGAAATCCGAGCCCGGACCACTCAGCAGGACCGCCATCGGGGCAACGTTCTCGGGCCGTCCGGGGTTGGGATTGGCCTGCACCCCACGAAGCCAGTTGCGATTCGCCGGCTGTTCCCAGATCTCGCGATTCAGGTCCGTCACGATGAAGCCGGGCGCGATGCAGTTCACCTGAATGCCGTGCGGCGCCCATTCGGCGGCCAGCGTGCGCGTCAACGAGGCCAGCGCGCCCTTGGTCATGGCGTAGATCGTCAGATAGGGCAGGCCGAGCAGGGACATCAGGCTGCCGATCAAAACGATCTTCCCGCCCTGCCCGCGCTCGATCATCCGGCCGCCGGCCTGCTTCACCAACTCGGCCACGCCGTGGAGGTTGGTGGCCATGATCCATTCGTACTCCTCGCGGCTGTAGGCGCGGAAGTCCTTGCGCAGATTCACGCCCGAAACGCCATGGAGGATATCGATCGCCCCGGCGGCGTCGAGAGCGGCGCGGATCGATTCCGGGTCGGTGATATCCACCGGCACGGCCGCCGCCGAGCATCCTTCGGCGCGCAGCGCCGCCACCTCCTCCTCCAGGCGGGCCGTCGAGCGGGCGGCGAGCACCGTGTGCGCGCCGGCACGGGCGAGGGCCTGCGCTATGGCCAGTCCGATTCCGCGGCTGGCCCCGGCCACGAAGGCGCGCTTTCCCTCAAGCGAGAAGGGATTCGTCTCGGTCATCAGAGGTTAGTGTAGTGCATAGAAGAAACCGCGGGCCGGGTCTGCGTCTCCGAAGCTCCCGGCCGCGTGCTATAACGAGTCCAGCATGTCCGGGAATGACATCTTCGCCCTCTCAAACCTGGTGGCCTGGTGCATTGTTCCGTTTGACGCCGCCGGCCGCGGACCGGAGGAACGGGCCGCCATGCTGGTGCGCCTCGGACTCCGGCGCCTGGCCTACGACTGGCGGGACAAGGACATCCCGACCTTCGATGACGAATTGGCCGCGCTGAAACGCCACGGCATCGAGCTGACCGCCTTCTGGCTGCCGTTGCCACTCGAACCGGAACAGGACGAGACGGTCGCCCTCGTGTTCGAGCTCATCCGGCGGCACCGGGTCAGCCCGCAGCTTTGGGTGATACCCAACGGGCCGGCCAACAAGCACATCGAGGGGCTGGAGGGCGACTCGAGAAAAGTGGAGGCGGCAGCCGCACCGGTCGGGTACCTGGCGGCGCAGGGGGCCAAAGTGGGGGCGCAAGTGGGGTTGTACAACCACGGCGGCTGGTTTGGCGAGCCGGAGAACCAGAGCGCCATCATCCGCCGCCTCGGCTTCGATAACGTCGGCGTGGTGTATAACTTTCATCACGGTCACGAGCACATCGCCCGCTTTTCGGAGCTGTTCGCCCGGATGCAGCCGCATCTGATCGCCCTCAACATCAACGGGATGCGCGCCGGGGGTCCGAAGATCCTGCCGATCGGCGCCGGTGATCGCGAACTCGAGATGTTGCGCATCGTAAAGCGCAGCGGCTGGCGGGGACCGGTAGGCATCCTGGACCACCGCCCCGAGCTCGACGCCGAGGAGAGTCTGCGCCAGAACATCGAGGGCCTGGAACGGCTGCGGAAGAAGCTTTGACCCGCGCACCCGGATGGGCTAATCGGCCTCATGTTCGCCAAGTTCGTCGGCTTGCTGTGAGTAGCGCCGGAGCACTTGGATGCAGGTGGCGCCGCTGAAGCCGGCATAGCGCAGGCGCCGGTACGCGGCCGCCAGGTTCTTGGGCACGGCCAGGAGTTCCTCGAGCCGGACGTTCTTGTATTTCCGGCCAAGGTATTGTTCGACGAGCTTCGCCTCGTTGGTCCCACGGAACACCCTTTCGACCGTCTTTTCGGCCAGCGCCGGGGCTATCCGCTTCCGGCGCAGATCCCGGAGAACGCGGGCTTTGCCCAACCCCTGATTTTCCAGACGCGCCACGGCGAAGTTCTCCGCCAGGCGCCGATCGTCGAGCGCGTCATACTCCTTGAGCCGCGCGATGACGGCATCGACGGCCGCGGCTGACTCCGCCCGGGCGGCCAGGCGGCGTCGCAGCTCGGAAGTGGACAAGGCCCGGCCCGCCAGCAGCTTCAGGGCGTAATCCCGCAGCCCCGCATCATCCAGTTTCTTCGGTTTCCGCCACCCTCCCGGGCCTGTCGGACGCTCTCGCTCGTCTGCCGCCACACCGATCCTCGCCGCGCCAGTCTCCATTCATGGTAGCGTCCCTGACTGGAGTACACTGGTAAGCGGAAAGGAAAAGCCGTGGAGGAAAACAGACTCTCATACTTCTTTCTCGGGATGGGCATTGGGGTTGCTATCGGCATCCTGTTCGCTCCGAAATCGGGGGAGGAAACCCGCAAGTACATCCGCGCCAAGGCCGACGAAGGACGGGATTACGTCAAGCGGCGAACCGACGAAGTCCGGGAATCGGCGACCG
>CAYRPT010000520.1:0-3635 GCA_964425895.1 uncultured Solibacteraceae bacterium
CCGTGGAGACCCCGCACTTGGTCGGCCGTACCATACAGCACTACGAAATTCTTGAAGAGCTCGGCCGGGGCGGGATGGGTGTGGTCTACAAGGCCCGCGATGTGCGGCTGAACCGCTTCGTGGCCATCAAGCTCCTCTCTCCGCAGAAGCTCGCCGACCCCGATCGGCGGCAGCGGTTCATCCAGGAAGCCCGGGCCGTTTCCGCGCTGAATCACCCCAATATCGTCACCGTTTACGAGATCAACCGGCACGAGGATGCGGACTTCATTGCCATGGAATTCGTGGCGGGCCGCACGCTGGAGTGTGTCGTGTCCGGCCGGCCCCTTCCGTTAAGCGACATCCTCAGCTACAGCGTCCAGATCGCCTCGGCGCTGGCCGCGGCGCATGCCGCCGCCATCGTCCATCGCGATCTCAAGCCGGGCAACGTCATGGTGACCGCGGACGGCCGCGTGAAGGTGCTCGATTTCGGACTGGCCAAGCTCGGCGACCCCGTGATCGACGAAACGCAAGACACGTTGACGTTCCTCATCCCCGACCGCTTCATCACCTCGGAAGGGTTCGTGGTGGGAACCGCGGCGTACATGTCGCCGGAGCAGGCCGAGGGACGCCGCGTGGACGCCCGCTCCGACATTTTCTCGTTCGGCGCGCTGCTCTACGAGATGGCGACTGGGAAGCGCGCCTTTGAAGGCGATTCTGCCGCCGGCATCATGGCGGCGGTGCTGCGGGACGATCCGGAGCCGGTGCGCAAGGCCGCCTCCGGCCTGCCGGCCGAGCTCGAGCGAATCATCCACCGATGCCTCCGCAAGGATCCCGCCCGCCGTCCCCAGCACGTGGACGACATCCTTCTCGATCTCGAGGAGCTCAAGCAGCAATACGACTCTGGGTGGATCCGGTCCGCCTCCGTGTCCAGTTCGATTCTCCGGCGCTTCCGGCAGGCTGCGCCGCGATGGCCCTCGGCCCTCGCAATCGCCCTGGCCGCCGGTGTGGGCGGCTGGCTCGCCGCTTCGCTCTTCTCCCCGCGCCCCTCGGAGGAGCTCGCCGCGGAACTTCTGCTGACCCGCCTCTCGGGCGCAGGCGGTGAAGAGGCCCGGTCTCCGCAGTGGTCGCCGGACGGCCGCTGGGTGGTGTTCAGCTCCGATTCCGAGGGTTCATGGGATATCTGGAAGCAGCCGGCGGGGGGCGGGGAGGCGATCCGGCTGACCGGTCCGCCGCAGAACGAGCGGGCACCGGCGTGGTCGCCCGACGGGCGCACGATCGCCTTCTCGTCCGATGCGGGCGACGGAGGCATTCTCCTGATCCCCGAGAGCGGCGGCTCGTCCACACGCTTGACTTCGTTCGGCGCCGCGCCAGCGTTCTCCCCCGACGGCCGGCTGGTCGCCTTCCATCAGAACGGCGACATCTACGTCATTCCGGCCAACGGAGGAGAACCGCGCGCCGTGGTGACCGGCACCAGCGGCGCTCCGCAAGTTGTTTGGTCGCCGGACAGCCGCCGGATCCTCTATTGGGATCGGACCCAGACCGACCTTTTCGTCGCCCTGGTGGAGAACCCCGAACCGCAACGGCTGCACCTCGTACCATTGGGCGACGAGGTCGGCGGGCTATCGTGGTCCGCCGACGGTCGCTGGCTGGTGTACGCTCGCGGCCCGTTCGGCGGCAACAAGGACCTCTGGCGAGTCCGTCTCGATCCGGAGACCGGCCGCCCCCGGGAGACGCCCCGGCGGCTGACACTCTCGGCGGCCGACGCCGGCGATTGTGCTTTCTCTCCGGACGGCGCCCAGGTAGCGTACGCGGTGCGCCGGGTCGAGCGTCACCTCTGGCGGCTCGATCGCGATCCCGCCACCGGCCTCACCACCGGACTCGGTTCGAGGCTGACGCGCGAGGGTCAACTGAATTACTACCCGGCCGTCTCGCCGGATGGTGAATTGCTCGTGTGGACGTCCCATGCGTCGGGCCGCGGCCAGCTCTATTACCGCCAGCTCGCGGAAGGAAGGGCGCGCAAGCTGACTCGGGACTGGCAGTCCAGCGTCCGCGAAGTGGGCGCGGCGATCGTCCCCAACGGGGCGGTCGCATTTTCCTCGACCCTCGAGGGTTCGTTCCAGCTCTGGAGGCTCGCCTCCCCGGAAAGCGTCAGCCTGCGGCTCACCGATGTTGAACAGCCGGCGAAGGACAGCCTCCCGGCGGCCTCACCCGACGGCCGGATGCTGGCGTTCTACTCAAACCGCGCCGGCAACTGGGACATCTGGAGCCTCGTGCTGGACCCTCCTGCCGCGCCGCGTCAACTCACCGACTGGCCGGGCAACGAGATCTATCCCGCCTTCTCTGCTGACGCCCGGACGATCGCCTTCGTAGCGGACAAGAGCGGTACACCGGACATTTGGATGATGGGCGCGGCCGGCGAAAACGCCCGCGCATTCCTGGAATACCCCGCCGAAGAAGCTTGGCCCGCGTGGTCGCCGGATGGGCGATTCCTCTACTTCAGCTCGAACCGGGGCGGCGAGTTTCACATCTGGGTAGCGCCCGCTGAGGGCGGTGAGCCGCGCCGCGTGGCCACGCGCCCGGGACCGGCACAGCATCTCCCGGAAGCGGCCCTCTACACGAAGATCGCCGTGACCGCCGATTCCCTGATCGTCCCGCTCGAAACCCGCCGCAGCGACCTCTACCTGCTGGGCCTCCAATAGCCCAGGACGCCCCGGGTTCGCGCCACTCGAACGGGTCCGGCGAGCCGGCGAACCACCACGATCTCCGAGCCGGCGCGAGAACACACGGCCGGTGCGCCGGAAAGCCGCCGTGGTGCACGGCGCGTTCCGAGTGCGATAGGATTCTTACCCGGAGGCTACTGATGAGTAAGCGCGTTTCCATTGGATCCTGGGCCTATACGATCGGACCGTATGCCGACAAGCCGGTGGATTTCGACACCGTGATCAACCGGTTGAAGGACCTCTCGTTCAATGCGGTGGAGCTGGGCGCCTTTCCTCCCCACCCCAACCCGGGGAACCCAAACGGACCGGACGAAAGCTGGCCGGGGGCGGCGCCGGTGAAGCCGCAGCGAGTCGAGTTGAGGGCCAAGATGGCGCAAACGGGACTGGCTTTCAGCGGCATGGCCGCAAACCTTTGGGGGGAGAAGCTCATCAACACGGATGACCAGACCAAGTACATCTCCGAGTTTCGGAAGAACGCTCAGTTTGCCGAGGATGTCGGGATTGGCGGCGTCCGTGTGGACACGGTCCAGCCGCCCACGATTTTGCGCGACGTTGACTACCGGACGGCGCTGGAGCGCGTGGTGAAAACCTGGAAGACCTGCTGCGAAATCGCCGCGGATCACGGGCTTCAGGTGAGCTGGGAGTTCGAACCGGGCTTTGCGTTTAACAAACCAAGCGACATCGTCCGCATTCACGATGCCGTGGATGAGGACAACTTCGGCATTCTCTACGATACCTGCCACGGACAAATGGTCGGGGTGGTCGGCGCGCGGCAGGAGGGCGAGAAGGAGACCTGCGCCAACCAGGTAGAGCTCATCCGCAAGCTGGCCGGCCGCATCAACCACCTCCACGTCATCGACTCCGATGACACCTGCCACAAAGACGCGCAGGGAAACGACGAGACTTCCGCGCATCCGCCGTTCGGGCTCGGAAGAC
>CAYRPT010000521.1:0-3628 GCA_964425895.1 uncultured Solibacteraceae bacterium
CGAACCGGCCGGCGAGGAAGGAAGCCCCGAGTTGGAGGCGACGATTCTGGAGACGCTCGACGCAGCGTTGACGGAACTGAACGAGTTCCGCGGGCGAGAAGGCGCGGCGTTGGCCGGTGAAATCCGACAACGGGTGGAAAGCGTTCAGCAGAGCACCGCGCGGATTGGGCAAATCCGCGGCAGGGCGCTGCCGCTCTACCAGGCCAGACTCCGGGAACGGCTCGGTGAACTGCTCGCCGGCGCGCCGGTCGACCCGCAGCGGCTCGCCCAAGAGGCGGCCTTGTTGGCCGACCGGAGCGACATCGGCGAGGAGCTGGCCCGGTTGACGATTCATGCCGGCCAGGTGATCGAGATGCTGAACTCGGGCGGGGAGATCGGCAAACGCCTCGATTTCCTGCTCCAGGAGATGCAGCGCGAGGCGAACACCGTACTTTCCAAGACCAGCGGCATTGGAGAGTTAGGACTGGAGATCACCGACCTGGCTCTGGGCATCAAGGCCGATATTGAGAAGATCCGGGAGCAGTCCTTGAACCTCGAATGACCAATCTGTTCATCGTCTCGGCGCCGTCGGGCTCCGGAAAGTCGACCCTTCTGCGTGGGCTGTTCCAGCGGGTCGGGGACTTGGTTTTCTCGGTGTCGTACACGACGCGAGCCCCCCGGGGTCTCGAGCGGGACGGCGCGGATTACTTCTTCATTTCGCGGACGGACTTTGAGGAACAGATCGGGCGGGGCGAGTTTCTCGAGTGGGCGGAGGTGTTCGGCCACCTGTACGGCACCCACCAGCGCTTCTTGGACGAGGCGAGGGCCGCCGGCAGGGACCTTGTACTCGACATCGACGTCCAGGGTGCGCGACAATTGAAACAGAAGTTCCCGGAGGCCGTCAGTATCTTCATTCTGCCTCCTTCCCGCGATGAGCTCGAAAAGCGGTTGCGCGCCCGTGGCGAGGACAGCGACGAAGTGATCGCGCGCCGGTTGCGGGGCGCGGAGACCGAAATCCGGCGCTATGGCGCATACGATTACGTGATCGTGAATCGCGATGTGGACGAAGCCACCGATTGGCTGGCATCCATTCTCAAGGCCGAGCGCCGCCGCCGGGCGAACGTGGAAGAAGAAGTCCAGGAGATTCTGACCGGATTTTCGGAGCCCGGTTGAGCCGGAGCCGCCGGGATCTCGCGCGCAGACCGGAGAAACAGTTCGTGAGTATGACCAGTATCGATTTTGGGACTCGATCCCCGAGATATGCGATTCCCGATGACCCCGAGCAGAGCACCTATCGGTTCATCATCGTCGCGGCGAAGCGTGCCCGCCAGTTGCAGGAGGGCTCGCGCAGTTTGCTGCCGACTACATCCCGAAAACCGACGGTGACGGCCATGGAAGAGGTACGGCGCGGACTGGTGAAGTATTCCGATCCCAATCGAGAAGGCGCGCCGGTCGCTGCCGACATTGTGCCAGAGGAAAACCTGTAGCTCCATGAAAGTCGCTCTTGGCGTCGGAGGCGGCATCGCGGCCTACAAGGCGGCGGAACTCGCCCGGCTGCTCCAGGATCGCGGCTGGGAGGTTCAGGTGATCATGACCGCCGCGGCGCAGCAGTTCGTGCGGCCGCTGACGTTCGCCGCCCTGACGGGGCGGAAAGTGATTACCAGCCTGTTCGCGGCGCAAGGCGGCGAAGAGACTCTGGCCAGCGCCGTGGAGCACGTACAGGTCGCCCAGAGTAACGATCTGCTCTTGGTTGCTCCGGCCACGGCCGACCTGCTCGCCAAGTTCGCGCACGGCCTGGCGGACGACTTTCTGACCACGACGTATCTGGCGTTCACCGGCAAGGTGCTCCTGGCTCCGGCCATGAACACGAACATGTGGGAGCACGAGGCCACGCGGAAGAATGTCGGGACGCTCCGGCAGCGGGGGCATGAAATTGTGGGGCCGGAGGAAGGCCACCTGGCCTGCGGGATGACCGGTTCCGGACGCCTGGCCGAGCCGGAGCAGATCGCCGAGGCCGCCGACCGTCTGGCGCGCCGGCGCTCCGACTTCGAGGGCGAGACCGTGCTGATCACGGCCGGGCCGACGGAAGAGCCGCTCGACCCGGTACGGTTCATCTCCAACCGTTCGAGTGGCAAAATGGGTTACGCGCTGGCCCGGTGCGCGGCCGCGCGCGGAGCCAAAGTCATTCTCGTGTCCGGGCCGGTTCAGCTTCAGCCGCCGCCCGATGTCGAGATCGTCCCGGTCCGGACGGCTTCCGAGATGCGGGCGGCGGTCATGGATCGGCTCGCGGAGACTTCGGTGATCATCAAGGCGGCGGCGGTGGCCGATTATCATTTGGCCGATGTCCCCGCCCAGAAGATGAAGAAGACGATGATGCGGCTGTCTCTCGAATTGGACCCGACACCGGACATTCTGGCGGAAGTGGGGCAGAACAAGGGCGACCGTCTGCTGATCGGTTTCGCCGCCGAAACCGAGAATCTGGTGGCCGAGGCGAAGCGGAAACTCACCACCAAGAATTGCGACATGGTGGTCGCCAACCTGGTCGGCCGCGATGGGAGCGGGTTCGAGGCCGACGAGAACGAAGTGACGCTGGTGCTCCGCACCGGCGACGCCGTCAAGCTGTCCAAAGCCCCGAAGATGGAAGTGGCCGACCGGATTCTGGATCAGGCGCTGCGGTTACGTCTGATGCTGCACGCGGCTCAATGACGCCCGAGCAATTGCGCCAGTATCTCCTCTTTTACCAGGATCTGGGATTTCGTACGCTCTACCGGCGGGGCGACGGCGGGGCGAGTTCCCCGGCCGGGCGCGAGGAGGCCGGGGAGGCGGCGAAGCGTCCCGCCGAGCCCGCGCCGGCAGCCGTTGCGCAGAGCGCCGGCGAGCCCGAGGCGCCGCCCCAAGCGAGACTGCTGGACGGCAGCATGCTCCCGAGCCTGGCGCCGGTTGATGACACGCTGGAGCGGATTCGCGACGACATTGGCGACTGCCGCCGGTGCCGGCTTCACGAAGGGCGGAACCGCATCGTCTTCGGTGCGGGCAACGAACGGACGAAGCTCGTCTTCGTCGGCGAAGGGCCGGGGGCCGACGAGGATGCTCAGGGGATCCCTTTCGTGGGGCGCGCCGGGCAACTGCTCACCCAGATGATCGAGAACACGGCGGCGCGCGAGGGGATTCCACTGAAGCGCTCCGACGTCTACATCTGCAACGTCGTCAAATGCCGGCCGCCGGACAACCGCACGCCCGAACCGGACGAAATGGAGATCTGCGGTCAGTTCCTGTTTCGCCAGTTGATGGTGATCCGGCCGAAGGCCATCGTCGCGCTGGGCGGCACGGCGGCCAAGGCGCTGCTGGGCAAGAAAGAGGGTGTGAAGCGCCTCCGGGGCCACTGGTTCCACTGGAACGAAATCCCCCTATTGGTGACCTACCACCCCTCCTTTCTGCTCCGGCCGTACAATAAAGACGCCAAGCGGGAGACGTGGGAGGATCTCAAGAAAGCCTTCCACTTCGTCTACGACTGAAAGCCGGGCGGGCACGCGGGGAACGGAAACGATTGCGGCGCGGGATCTTCATCACCTTCGAGGGTATCGACGGCTGCGGCAAGACCACGCAGATCGAACGGCTGGTGGAGCGCTTGCGGGCCGAGGGGTACGAG
>CAYRPT010000522.1:0-3619 GCA_964425895.1 uncultured Solibacteraceae bacterium
GTTCGGGCGGGGACCGCTCAAGCTGGATCCCGCCAAGTCCGTCTTCCTGAATTGCCCCTACGACGAGGCGTTCCGTCCGCTGTTCGACGCCATGGTGTTCGCGACCATCTGCTGCGGGTTCGTCCCGCGGAGCGCCCTGGAATCCGGCACGATTGCCGAGCCAAGAATGGAGCGCATCACACGGGCGATCTTTGAATCACGCTACTCGATCCATGACCTCTCGCGGTGCCACGGTGAAGGCGACGCCAACCTGGCGCGCTTCAACATGCCGCTCGAGCTGGGCATCGCGATGGCGCGGCGCTACCTGGCAAACCAGGGCGCCCGGCGGCATGACTGGCTCGTGCTGGTGCCGGCCGGCCACGACCACCGCGCCGTGATATCCGACCTGCAAGGCTTCGACCCGCCAACGCATGACGGCACCGTCGTGTCGTTGGTAACAACCGTGGTGGCCTGGCTCGCCACCCGACCGGACGCGGTCCGGACGCCCGCGCCCCCTCAAGTTCTGGCCTATTCCGCCGATTTCGGAGATGAGTTGGCGCATCGCCGGGAGGCCTGGGTACCCTACCCGCCATGGGCCGATGTGGTGCTCGCCGGCTTGCGGGTCGTACGGAGGCTCGGCGGAGAGCCGCGGCGGTAGGCGGGCGCGCCCGCGGGCCGCCGCTTGGCGCGGGCTCCACCACGGTCCGGCTATGGTAGCTTCATTTTCAGGAGGAAGGAGTTCGCGATGAAACGACACTTCATTGTCTTTTTGCTGGCGATCGCGGTGTGCTTTCCGGGCGCGGCGCAAGACAAGAAGCGCGTAGCGGTTCTCGATTTCGAGTACGGAACGGTCCACAGCAGCGTGGCCGCGATTTTCGGCACGAACTACGACGTTGGACGCGGCATTGCCGACCTGCTGGTCGACCGTCTGGTGAAGTCCGGCGCCTACTCGGTGATCGAGCGCAAAGCGCTCGACAAGATCCTCGCGGAGCAGAACTTCTCTAACAGCGACCGGGCCGACTCGAGCACCGCCGCCAAGATCGGCCGTGTGCTCGGCGTGGACGCCATCATCATCGGGTCCATCACGCAGTTCGGGCGCGATGACAAGAGCCAGAACATCGGCGGCTTGGGCGCGGTGACCGGCCGCTGGGGCCTGGGCGGCGTCGGTACGCGCAAATCCAAAGCGGTCGTCGAGATCACGTCCCGTATGGTGGACACCAGTACTGCTGAGATCCTGGCCGTGGCGAGCGGCAAGGGGGAATCGACGCGCTCCGGAACCACGCTGCTCGGTGGAGGCGGCACGTCGGTGGGGATGGGCGCCGGCGGCGTCGACATGTCGAGCAGGAACTTCGGCGCCACGATTCTGGGCGAGGCGGTCAACCAGGCGGTGACGGAGGTATCGGCGCAGCTTGACAGTAACGCCGGCAAGCTGCCGGCCCGCAAGGTTTCGGTGGAGGGGCTGGTCGCCGACGTCACCGGCAAGACGTTGATTCTCAACGTCGGCGCGAAGGCCGGCGTCAAGGCCGGCGACAAGTTGGAGGTGCGGCGCGTCGCGCGTGAGGTGAAGGATCCCGCCACGGGCCAGGTGCTGCGCACGATCCATGAGAAAGTCGGTGAGGTCACCGTCACCGAGGCCGACGAGGTTTCCTCCGTGGGGACGTTTACCGGAGCGTCCGAGCCCAAAGTGGGTGACACCGTCGCGACCCCCTAGCGAGCGGCCGCCTGGTCCGCGGAGCGCCGGTCCGCATCGGTCCGGCTGAAAGAAAGGCAGGTTCATCCATGAGCATGAAGGTCGGCGACCTCATCGGGGATTACGAGGTCCTCGAAATTCTCGGCGCCGGCGGCATGGGGGAGGTCTACAAGGTCCGGAACACCATCTCCAACCGGGTGGAAGCCGCCAAAGTGCTTCTGCCCGATCTGGCGGGCAACCCCGCCCTGGCTGACCGTTTCACCCGCGAGATACGCGTGCTCGCGGCCCTCGATCATCCTAACATCGCCAAGCTCCACACGGCGCAGCGGGTCAACAACCAGCTCCTGATGATCATGGAGTTCGTCGAGGGAACCACGCTCGAGCAGCTTCTGGAACGCGGACGGGTGCCGGTCGCGGACGCGGTCCGGTATTTTGACCAGGTGCTCTCGGCGCTCGCCTACGCGCACGAAAGAGGCGTCGTCCATCGTGACATCAAGCCGGCGAACATGATGCTGACGCCCTCCGGGGTGATCAAGCTGATGGATTTCGGCATCGCGAAGGCCGCCACGGATCAGCGTTTGACGCAGACGGGCTTCACCCTCGGCTCGCTGTATTACATGTCGCCGGAGCAGATCCGCGGCGATACGGCTCTCGACACCCGCAGCGACATTTATTCGCTCGGCATCTCTTTGTACGAGCTGGTCACCGGCAAGCGGCCGTTTGAGGGGGACAGCCAGTACTCCGTGATGGCGGCGCATTTGCAGCAGGCGCCCGTGCCGCCGGTACAGCTTGATCCCACGCTGCCAGAGACCCTCAACGACATTATCCTGATGGCAATCGCCAAGGAGCCGGAGAAGCGCTTCCAGACGGCGGCGGCTTTTCAGCGTGCCCTCGTGGCGGCCGGCGGGGGCGCCGGGATCGAAGCCTCGGCGGCGCCGGCGGCCCCTGCTCACGCGGAGTCTGCCCGACAACCCGAGCCTTGGGAGCAGCCGCGGCCGGTACACGCCCGCAACAGCCGCGTGCTCTACCTGCTCGCCGGCTCGATGGCCACGATCGCCCTGCTGGTCTTCGCCGCGATTCAAATTCCGAAGTGGCGGTCGACGCGTGCCGGGGAGACGCAGGCGCCGGCGGCGGAGGTCCAGGAGATATCGCCCGCCGTACCGTCGGCCGAGAACGAGGCGCCGGCGGCGGAGCCGGACTTCGGAGCAACCCACACGCCGGCGCAACCCGTGGTCCCCGTGTCCCAACAGCCGCCCGCCCCGGCGCGGGAGGCCACCCCGCGGCGTCAGCCGGCCGCGGCAGCCACAATCGCCGCGCGGCCGCCCGAGCTGACGGTGTTGCCCCCCGGGCGGCAACCGCCCGAGGAGCCGCCGGCCCCGGCTCAACAGCCGCCCACCGCGCCGGCCGCTGCCTCCTCCGGCTCGGTGGCGCCGCCGGCCGCTCCGGCGCCCGGCGAAGCGGCCCTGCGCGAGATGCGCGAACAGCTCATGCTGATGGCGATCCGTGTCGGCGCCGTGCGCAATTCCATCGCCACGCTGCGCCGTTCGCAGGAAGCGTCAGGACTCGGACTGCGCGGCGATATCGCCGCCGGCGAGCAGCGGCTGACCTACTATCTGGACGAAGCGGAAGCCGCGCTCGCCGAGCGCGACGCGGAGGCCGCAAAGAACTACTTGAGCCAAGCCGAGCGCCAACTCCGCACGCTTGAGAAATTCTTGGGGAGGTAGCGACTTATCGCGCCGCCCGAAGGCCCGGATCCACCGCGGCCCGCCTTGGTATGCTACGGAGCGAAGTCATCATGAACACCATACGAACCCTCATCCTCCTGGTATGCTGCTCGACCCTGGCCGGTGCGGCGACGCCGAACATCATCATCGTTTTCGCCGACGATCTCGGCTATGGGGACCTGGGGATTTATGGCCATCCGACCATCCAGACCCCGCACCTCGACCG
>CAYRPT010000523.1:0-3616 GCA_964425895.1 uncultured Solibacteraceae bacterium
GCGGTGAGAACCTCCGCCGACGCCGCGTACGCAGTGGCCGCCGCGAACACCGGCTCGAGGGCGAAGATGAGAGCCGTACGCGTCGGGTTGGTATGCTGTTGCGCCCACGCCTGGATGGTGAACGCCCCGGCGGTCGCCAGGAGGCCGGTGACCCCGAGGGCCAGCAGCACCGCACCGTTCCACGTGATATAGGGCGTCTCCGCCCACCAGAACGAGACGAGTGAGAGCCCCGCCGCGGTGGCGACCTGAAGCACGCTGATAGGCTCGAATCCGTCGCGCGGCACATACCTGCCCAGCGCCAGGATGTGAAGGGCGAAGAAAACGGCGCCGGCGAGCGTCAACAGGTCGCCAGGGCTTGCGCGCCAATCGCCACTCTCCAAGGTAAGCAGCGCCATGCCGGCGGCGGCGGTGAGCACGCCGGCGGTCACCCGCTCCGGCGGCAGCCGCCGCCGCATCGAGGCGCCGAATAACGGAACAAGAACAATGGACAGCCCCGTGAGGAAAGCGGATTTCGATGGCGTGGTGAATCGCAAGCCGAGCGTCTGAAACAGGTACCCCCCGAAAAGGCAGATGCCGGCTGTCAGGCCCCCGGCGAACGGCCGGCTTCCCCGGCTGAGCGCCCAGGACATCCGCCCCCGATAGGCGACGGCGAGCACCGCGCCGGCCAGCGAGAAACGGAGAGCAAGAAAGAGAAGGGTCGACACCCCCTCCAACGCCGCTTTCACCAGAACGAAGGTGGCGCCCCAAACCAAAGCGACCAGAACGAGCGCCAGTTCCGCGCGGGGAGTCCGGGGGCTCAAGTTCCAGGCCGTTTTCCGGCCCCCTCCACGCCTTCTACCAGGAGATGGGTGACCAGCAGGATCCGCTTAAGGCCCATCTCGCGGCCTTCGGGATCGAACCATTCCTCCGGAGTATGCGCACCGCCGCCGTGGCCGCCCGCCCCAATGGAAACCGCCTCCCGTCCCATCGACAGCGGGACGTTCGCGTCGGTGGACGCGCAGTCCTCCTGTGCCCGGATGCCCAGGTAGGCGTCGACTGCTCGCAGATAGTCGAGAATCGGAGCGTCCGGGCCGAGGCGCCCCCCGGGACGAGAACCGATCTCCCGGATCTTGGCCGACATCTTCGGCCCGATACTACGATCGTTTTCGGCGCCGAGCGCCCGCTCCACCACCGAGGTGAGCAACGCCGTCATCACCTCGATCTGGGCGGGATCCTCCGCCCGCAGATCCACCTTGGCCCGCGCGGTGACGGGAATGGCGTTCACACTGGTTCCGCCATCGATGATGCCGAAGTTGTAGGTGGTGCGGCAGCCGTTGGACGCCGTTCGTAGCTGAGCGGCGCGCTCCTCGGGGTATAGGGTGACCGCGCGGCTGAGAGCATGCACAGGGTTCCCGACGCCGAAGTCGCTCCAACTGTGGCCTCCCGGCCCGGAGACGGTGACTTCAAAGCGCCGGCTGGCCACCGCACGGCAAGTGACGTGGTCGAGGAATGGGCCGTCGAGCACGAGATACGAGGCGATCCGGTCTCCCCACTCGGAGCGCCGGCAAAGGTAGCGCATACCGCTCAGGTTGCCCTCGCCCTCCTCCCCGACGTTCGCCACGAACACCAGACGGCCGGCGCCATTGCCAAGAGCCGAGCGACGGGCGGCCACGGCGGCGATGGCCAGCAGCGCCGCCAGCCCGCTGCCGTTGTCGGAAACGCCTGGTCCCTGCATCCGCCCGCGCCCGTTGACGCGAATGTCGTCGGGCTTCCGCGGCGCCAGCACCGTGTCCAAATGGGCGGTCAGCGCCACAAAGGATCCCGCGCGACGGAGATCGAGACCGGCGATGACGTTGCCGGCACGGTCGATCATGACGTCGTAGCCCAACGACCGGAACTCATCCGCCATCCAGGCCGCTCGCTCATCTTCCTGGAACGTCGGCGCGGGAATCCGGCACACCTCCCAGTGCTTCCGGTCGATCCACTGGCGCTCCGCGCCAAGCCACTGCAAACACTCCCGCATCCGGGGCTCCTGGGCGAGTTCACTCACCGAGGCCAGCCCGCTCCGGGCGAGAATTTCCGCGCTGGGAGACATCCTTCCTCAGTGTACCGCCGGCTCGAAAACCGGACAGGAACACCTGCTCCATTGTCCAGAGCTCCTGCCGCGAGTCCAAGGGATTTGGAGGCATAGGATGAGGCCAATGGCGTGTAGCCGCCCGACCGGCCTCCGGAGCCGCTCGATTCCCGGAGATGCGGCGCACACGGAGGGTCCCGGCGTTCCCGCCCCGGCTGTGTTCGGGTGACGTCGGTTACACCTGTAACCCGGAGTTTGCCGCTATACTGAGAGTTATAACCGGCGGCCGAGGGCACTATGAACACCTACACGAAGTTCGCAGTCATTATTACCGCAATCATCGGCACACTGGTCTGGCTGGCGGCGGGCGGAATCGACGAAACGAAGACTTATTACAAGACGGTAGCCGAAGTCGAGCAGATGGGCGGCGAGGTCATGGGCAAACGCTTGCGGGTGGCGGGCGACGTTGAGGAAGGCTCGATCGTCCGCAGCGGCCGCGAAGTGCGCTTCGTGCTCGTGCAGGAGCACCTCAAGCTGCCGGTTGTCTATGACGGCGTTGAACCCCTGCCCGACACCTTCCGCGACGGCGCGCAGGCGCTGGCGGACGGGAAGATGGGGCAGGATGGCACGTTCCGGGCAAGCAAAATCCAGGCGAAGTGCGCCTCGAAGTACGAAGCCAAACCGGAGGCCGGGCAGTCAGGCGGCTCGAAGGCTGCAATGTAAGCTCGGCGAAGTGTTTCTATGGAGAATCTGGGCTCTCTCGCTATCATTCTGGCGTTTTGCCTTTCGATCTACTCGATCGTGGCCTCGGTGGCGGGCCGGCTGAAACGCAATCCTTACCTGATCGTCAGCGGCGAACGCGCCGTGTACATGATCTGGTTCCTCCTGACATTCGCTTCGGCGTTGCTCGTCTACGCGCTGTTGACCAGCGACTTCCGGCTGGCCTACGTCGCCGCGCACAGTAATCGCGACATGCCGCTCCTGTACAAGTTCGCCGCCTGGTGGGGCGGGCAGGAAGGGTCGCTTCTGCTGTGGGCCTGGATCCTCTCGTGCTACGCCGCCATCGCGGTGTATACGAACCAGCGGAAGTTCCGCGGCATGATGCCCTACGTCACCGCCGTCCTGATGGCGACACAGTGCTTCTTCCTTCTGCTCATCGGTTTCGTGGTCAGCCCGTTTCAGGTCTTGGCCGTCGGCCGCGAAGTGGTGGGAGTGCCCGACGGGAACGGTCTCAACCCTCTTCTTCAGCACTGGGCGATGGCGATTCACCCCCCCATGCTGTATCTCGGCTATGTGGGCTTTGTGGTGCCGTTCGCCTTCGCCGTCGGGAGCCTGATCACCCGCCAGCCCGGCGATGCCTGGATTCAGACAACCCGCCGTTGGACCTTGATCACCTGGGGATTCCAGAGTACGGGCATCCTGCTCGGCGCGGGGTGGGCTTACGCCGTGCTCGGCTGGGGTGGCTATTGGGGCTGGGACCCCGTGGAGAACGCCTCCCTGTTGCCCTGGATCACGGCCACCGCATTTCTCCACTCGGTGATGATGCAGGAGAAGAAGGGCATG
>CAYRPT010000524.1:0-3613 GCA_964425895.1 uncultured Solibacteraceae bacterium
TAGGTGTTGTTGTCCACCACCGTGGTGTACTCGTCCGGCCCGGTCACGGCGTGGATGCAGAAGCGGCCGCCGCGACGCTCGGAGTAGAAACCCAGGCCGACCCACATGCGCGCCGTCTCCACAAGGATCTCGGCCCCCTCGTCGAACAGGAAGTCCACGTCGCCGGTGGCTAGCACGTACCTCTTCAGCGCATGCACGATGTCGGCGTTGAGGTGGTACTGGGCGGTCCCGGCGGCGTAGTAGGCCGAGGCCTCCTCGCCGTTGATCGTACGCCAGGGAAACAGCGCCCCCTGGTGATGGAGTTCGCGGGCCCGGGCGCGGGCCTGGTCCAGCATGCCGTGGCGGGACCGCAGCAGGTTGCGGACGATCCGGGGCTCGGTGTATAGCAGAAACGGCTGCACGTAGATCTCGGTGTCCCAGAAGTATTGGCCGTCGTAGGCCTGCCCCGTCAGGCCCTTGGCCGGCACGCCGAGACCGTCTGTGCGCGCCGTCGCCTGGAGAATCTGGAAGAGGTTCCAGCGGATCGCCTGCTGGAACTCCCCGAGGGGCCGGACGGCGGTTTCCGGGTCTCCGCGGATCTCCACGTCGCTGCGCTCCCAGAAGGCGCCCAGGAAAGCGCGCTGGCTTTCCAGCAGCTCGGAGAAACCGCCGCGAACGGCACGGTCCAGGGTCCGTTCGGCGCGTTCGCAAAGCTCCTTCGCCCGCGGGCTGCGGGACGTGTGATAGGTGATGTACTTCGTGATCCGGATGGGCTTGCCCGGCTCGGCGTCCGCCGAGAAGACCACCTTGCCCGCCTCCGGGCCGCACTCGGTGTCGACCGTGTACCCGCACTCCGTCTCGATCGCGTGGTCGATGCCGCAGCCGAGCGACATGCCGCTCCGGCGCGTCTCGAAGCCGAGCATCACCCGCATGGCGCTGTCGTAGTGGCAGACGGGCGCGAGCGGCCGCTCCGTGAAGGGGCGCGCCCGCCGCGGGTCCTTGCCGCCGGGCTCGAACTGCGCGTTATTCACCAGTTGCGACGAGACGATGACCGGCGCTCTCGCGTTCTCAAGCGTCACCTCGTACGAAATGGCCGCCAGGTGCCGGTGCTCGAGCGAGACCAGCCGGCGGGATATAACCCGCACGCGTTTCCCCGCCGGCGTTTCCCATAGGAGTTCGCGGTCGAGCGTGCCGTCGCGCATGTCGAGGGTCCGCCTGTAAAGCGGCAGGTCCGCGGTCGGGAGGAACAGCGGCTCGTCGTCGACGTACAGCTTCAGGATCCGGCCGTCGGGGACGTTGACGATCGTCTGGCCGGTGCGGGCGAATCCGTACGCCTCCTCGCCGTAGACGATCGGCCACGACTCGAAGAAGCGATTGATGAACGTGCCGCTCAGGTACACGGGCCGGCCTTCTTCCGGGTTACCCCGCATTCCGAGGTAACCGTTCCCGACGGAGAAGATCGTCTCGGTCTGCGGCAGAAGGCTGGGGTAGAACGCTGTCTCGATCACGCGCCACTCGTCGATCGGATAGACAAACAGCGGAGGATGCTTCGTCTCGTGCCGGATCATGTCGTCGCCTCGCCCCCCGGCGCGGCTGGGAAGCGCCGCCCCGTTGGCAGTCTATCAGACCAGGGCGCCCAGGTCCGCCACCACGAGGTCGGCGCCGGCCCGCTCCAGGCTGGCCGGATCGCCCTTCCGGTCCACCCCGATGATGAAGCCAAAGCCGCCTGCCCGGGCGGCCTGAACCCCGGAGATCGCGTCCTCGACGACTACGGTCCGGCCGGGGACGGCTCCCACCCGGCGCGCTCCTTCGAGAAACATGTCGGGGGCAGGCTTGCCGGCCAGGCCCATCTCCGCGGCCGTCACTCCGTCCACGCGGGCGTCGAACAGGCCGGCGATTCCCGCCGCCGACAGCACCGCCTCGCAGTTGCGGCTGGCGGAAACGACTCCCGTGCGGAAGCCCTCCTCCCGCAGCCGCCGCACCCAGCGCACGGACCCTTCGAAGACCTCCACGCCCAAGCTCTTCATCAACCGCTTCACCAGTTCGTTCTTCCTATTGCCGAGCCCGCACACCGTCTCCCGGTCCGCGGGATCGTCTTCACTCCCCCAGGGCAGCCGGATGCCCCGGGATTCCAGGAACGACGCCACGCCGTCGTAGCGGAGCTTGCCGTCGATGTGCTCCGCGTAGTCGTCCCGGCTGTCGAACGGCCGGAACGGCTGTCCGCTCCGGGCGGCCCTCGTCTCGAGATACGCGTCGAAGGTCCGCTTCCAGGCCTCCGCGTGCAGGCGGGCGGTCGCGGTCAGGACCCCGTCCAGGTCGAAGAGCACCGCGTCGAACTGTTCCCGGCTGACTCGCACGTTCCCTCCCGCTCCTTGCCACTCTCCGCGGGGGGCGCCCCGGCGGCCGCTCCCGGCGGTCAGCCCTGCCACCGGCCGACCAGCGAGGACGGCGGGCCCGCCATCTGGAGCAGGTAAAAGCCAGTCCTCGCCGTTCGGGTCCACCTGCTTCCTGGCCAACGTCGCCAACGGGATCGGCATATGGGTGAACAGGCCGTTCGAGTAGCCTACCACCATGCGGGTGCGTCCCGCCATCCGGGCGCGCACCGCCTTTTGCGCGAGCACCTGCACCTGCCGGCTTGACTTCCCGGCCTCCGGCTTCCGCCCTTCGGCCGCATTGTTACACTGAGAGGCCGTGGGGAAACCGGTAGGCGAGATGCATCTCGAGGCCTTCGTGGCGTCGTGCCGGGACTTTCAACTTCGCCTCGCCGCGTTCAAGGCCGCCCACCCCTTGGAGCCGCTGGGCTGGTATCCGTATGATTCGCTGAGTAGCGTCGCGGTGCTTGAGCGGCTGCTGGCGCACGACTATCCACTCCTGCCGCCCGTGATGGCGTCCGAGCCGGTGCTGGATGTCGGCTGCGGCGACGGCGACCTCGCCTTCTACCTCGAGTCGCTCGGGGCCCAAGTCGACGCCGTAGACTACGCTGAGACGAACTTCAACCAGTTGGCGGGAGCGCACCGTCTGCGGGAGCTACTGGGCTCCCGCGTCAACATCTACTCCCTGAACCTCGACTGGTACTTCGAGCTGCCGCGGCTTTCCTACGGCCTGATCGTGTTCCTCGGAGCTTTGTATCACCTGAAGAACCCGTTCTACGTGCTCGAGCGGCTGGCGCAAAGCGGCGCCTACTGCCTCCTGAGCACGCGCGTGGCGCGCGAGGCGCAGGGCGGCTTGTCCCTGGAAAATCTGCCGGTTGCGTACCTGCTGGATCCGCGGGAGGCTAACGACGATTCCACCAACTACTGGATCTTCTCCCCGGCGGGGCTGGAGCGTCTTGCCGAACGGGCCGGCTGGAGCGTGGTTCACTCGGTCAGCGCCGGCTGCCCGACGAACTCGAACCCGGTGGACGCCGAAGCCGACGAGCGTATGTTTCTGCTCCTGAAGAGCAGGGTCCGGTATCCGGATTTCCACGTCCGCCTCCTCGAAGGCTGGCACGCCCCGGAAGATGACGGATGGCGATGGACCGAGAAGCGGTTTCGCTTCGAGGTGCTGTTTCCCGAGCGCCGCAGGCTCAAGGAGTTCGCCCTGGCTTTCGCCGTGCCCGAAGCCTTGCCTCCCGTGGAGATCCAGTGCGAAGTGA
>CAYRPT010000525.1:0-593 GCA_964425895.1 uncultured Solibacteraceae bacterium
GCCTGCTGTTTCTGGTCGGGCGGGCGTCCCTCTCGGATGGCGGCTACGCGGCCTCGTCGCTGGCCGATGTGATGCCCGTCGTGCTGCCGGCGAGGAAGGACACGTTCCGGCGCGACCGGGCGGCGGCGCGGCTGACCGCGGCGGGAAGCGACAGCCTGATCACGCGGCTCGAGGATGACGCCGCCGCCAACGCCAAACGGTGGTCTGCGCTGCCGGAACTGGCTGACTACCAGTACGCGGGCGAGCCAAAACCGGGGGCCACGGTGTTGGCGGAGATGACCACCGTGGACGGGCGGGACACGCCTTTGCTCGTGATGCAGAACTACGGCCGCGGGCGTACGGCCGTCCTGGCCACGGGGGGAACCTGGCGTTGGCAAATGAGACAAAGCCTTGAGGACGAGAGCCACGAGGTGTTCTGGCGTCAGCTTCTGCGATGGTTGGTGACCGGCGCGCCGGGCCGGGTGGCCGTTTCGGTGCCGCGCCAGATGCTGTTCGATGAGGCGGGGGTGACGCTGACCGCGACGGTGCGCGACAACTCCTACGCGCCCGCCGCCGACGCCCGGGTGACGGCCCGCATTTTGGGGCCGGGCGGC
>CAYRPT010000525.1:603-3581 GCA_964425895.1 uncultured Solibacteraceae bacterium
CCCGCATCCGCGTGAGCCCGGCGTCTACCGGGAAGAGTGGAACACGCCGGGGCCCGGCTCATTTCTCTCCGAAGTCGTTGCGGTCCGCGGTGAGGAGGAAGCCGGGCGCGACGTCGTGACGTTCGAGCGCATGGACGGAGTGGCGGAGAATTTCCGCGCCGAGCAGAACCGCGAGTTGCTCGAGAAGCTCGCCGAGCAGACCGGCGGAAGGTACTACCGTCCCGAAGAGGTCGGCCGGCTGTCGGAGGAAATCTCCTTCTCTGAGGCGGGCATTACAGTGCGTGAGACGCACGACCTATGGAACTTGCCTGCGGTGCTGCTGGGGTTGCTCCTCCTCAAAGCGGCCGAGTGGTTTCTGCGCCGGAAGTGGGGGGTGATATGAGCGCGACTTGCCAGGTCCGCGGCCGTGCCGCCCTCGGATTGCTGCTGGCCTTCCTGTTTGCGCCGGCGGCTCTTGGCAGGACTTTTTATGTGACGGTGGCCGGCCTGGGAGGCGAGCCCGACTACGAGCAGCGCTTCACCGGTTGGGCCAAGGACCTCGACACCGTGTTTCGGGCCTCAACTGACAGCGTGGTTCACACGCTCCGGGGTGAAGAAGCGCGCGCCGACCGGGTACGCGAGCTGCTCGAACGGATCGCCCGCGAGGCCGGGCCCGCCGACGCGCTCGCCGTGATGCTGATCGGCCACGGCACCTTTGACGGTCACGAATACAAGGTGAACCTGCCCGGGCCGGACCTCAGCGGTCCCGAGTTGGCCGCACTACTGGACCGCGTGCCCGCCGGAGCCCAGATGGTGGCCAACATGACGAGCGCGAGCGGGGCGACGATCGAGGCCCTGCGCCGGGCCAACCGGACGGTGATCGCCGCGACCAAGAGCGGCAGTGAGCGAAACGCCGCTGTGTTCGCGCGGTACTGGGTGGCGGCGTTGCAGGACGCCGCCGCCGACGTGGACAAGAACGAAGTGATCTCGGCGCTCGAGGCCTTCGCGTACGCGACGCGGAAGACACAGGAGTTCTATACAACGCAGAAGCGGCTGGCGACCGAGCATGCGCTGCTCGAAGACACCGGCGAAGGAGAAGGGGTGAGGGAGCCGTCGCCGGCGAACGGCCGGGGTTTGAGCGCCGGCAAGTTTGCCCTGCTTCGCATCGGCCAGGCGCAGTTGGCCGCCCAGGATCCCGCCAAGAAGCGGCTACTCGAGAAAAAGGAGCAGATCGAACAGGCGATCGACAAGCTCAAGTACGAGAAGGCGGCGATGCCTCTCGAAGAGTACCGGGCGAAGCTGACCGGGCTGCTGATCGAGCTGGCCAGCACCCAGAAGGAAATCGACGCGCCGTGAAACTCGCCGCATCGCTCGCCGCCGCGCTGTGGATAGCCTCGCTGGCCGAGGCGGCCGCGACGCCCGCCGGGTGCCAGCAGCTTCGGCGGCGCGGCCGGATGGCCGAGGCCGGCGCCTGTTACGGGGAGCTTACGCGAAGCTCCAGCGCCCTGGTCCGGGCGGAGGGCTATTGGGGCCGGGGCGACTACAACGCCGCGAACGAAGAGTTCCGGAGCGCCGAGAAGCAGGAGCCCCGGAACGCCGACCTTCGCGTGCGATGGGGACGGATGTATCTGGAGCATTACCAGGAGGGCGATGCCGCCAAGCTCTTCCAGGAAGCGCTCGAGTTGCGTGACAACCACCCCGGCGCGTTGCTCGGGCTTGCCCGTGTGGCCTCCGGCGGGTTTGAAGCCAAGGCGGTGGAACTGGCGAAGCTGGCGCTCCAGCAGGATCCCGGCCTCGTCGAGGCGCAGGAACTGCTGGCGTTTCTGGCGCTCGAAGACGTGGATGAGCCGCGGGCCGTCGAGGAAGCCGACAAGGCCCTGAAGATGTCCGACGAGGCGCTGGACGCCCTGGCCATCCGCGCCGTCGTCGACTGGCTTAACGATCGCGAGGATACTCCCTGGCTTCGGCGCATCCAGGAGATCAACCCGGTCTATGGCGAAGCCTACGCGATGGCCGGTCACTTCTTTGTCCTCAACCGCCGGTACGAAGAAGGCATCGCCTTCTACCGCCGCGCCCTGGAGCTGAACCCAAGGCTGTGGAAGGCGCGCTCGGAGCTCGGGGTGAACCTGATGCGGCTCGGCCGGGAAGAGGAGGCGCGGCGCGAGCTCGAACACTGCTACCACAACGGCTGGCGCGACGCGGCGACGGTCAACACGCTCACGCTGATGGACAGCTACCGGAACTTCGTGACCTACCGCGCGCCGGACATGATTCTGCGGCTCCACCGGAAAGAGGCCGGCGTGCTCAGGCCGTATTTCGAAGCCGAGCTGAGCCGCGCCATCGAGACGTTCCGGCGCAAGTACCGGGTCGGTCCGAAGGGCGCGGTTCAGCTCGAAGTCTACCCGGACCACGAGGATTTCGCGGTGCGGACGATGGGGATGCCGGGTCTGGGCGCGCTGGGCGTGACCTTCGGCGAGGTGGTGGCGATGGACAGTCCCTCGGGCCGTCCGCCGGGCACCTTTCACTGGGCGAGCACGTTGTGGCACGAGCTGAGCCACGTTTTTTCGCTGACGGCCACCGGGCATCGGGTTCCACGCTGGTTCACCGAAGGTTTGGCGGTGCACGAGGAGACCGCGGCCTCGCCGGAATGGGGCGACCGTCTGAGTCCCGCCATCATCTCCGCCATCCGCGAGGAGAGATTGCTGCCGGTGCGCCAATTGGACCGGGGCTTCATCCGGCCCAGCTATCCCTCCCAGGTGGTGGTCTCTTACTATCAGGCCGGCAAGATCTGCGACTACATCCACGAAACGCGGGGCTGGGACAAGCTGCTCGAGATGCTCGACGGGTTCGCGCGCCGCCAGACGACCCCCGAGGTGGTTCAGAACGTTCTGGGAACCAGCCCGGAGGAGTTCGACCAGGAGTTCTTCACCTGGCTGAAGGAGAAAACGAAGACGCCCGTCGAAGGTTTTGTCCGGTGGAAGAAGGACATGGAGGCTCTG
>CAYRPT010000526.1:0-3572 GCA_964425895.1 uncultured Solibacteraceae bacterium
GGCTCGGGAAGAACCAGAAGGGAACAAGGAAGCGGCCTGATCGCCCTCATTGTTTCCGGAGTTCCGCCTGTAGCTCCGCGAGGAGGCGGAGTGCCTCCAGGGGCCGGAGATTATCGACATCCACGGCCCGGATCCGGTTGGCGATCTCGTAGTTGACCGGTTCGAAGAGCCGAATCTGAACGGGCGCGGACGCGGTGGCACGGGGCGAAAGCTCCTCGGCGGCCGCGTGTTCGGTCTTCTCATGGAGGGCGAGTATCTCCTGAGCGCGCGTTATGACGGTTATCGGGAGGGCGGCCAGCCGGGCCACCTCGATACCGTAGCTGCGGTCGGCCGGGCCAGGAGCGACCTTGCGGAGAAACAGGATCTGGTCACCGGCCTCCTTCACCGAGACGTGCAAGTTGCGCACGCCGTCAAGTTGCTCGGCCAGCTCCGTGAGTTCGTGGTAATGAGTGGCGAACAGCGTCTTGGCGCGGATGCGCGCGTGGATGTGCTCGACCACCGCCCAGGCCAAGGCCAGGCCGTCGTAGGTGGCCGTGCCCCGGCCGATCTCATCGAGGATGATCAGGCTGTGGCGGCTGGCGGTGTTGAGGATGACCGCCGTCTCCGTCATTTCGACCATGAAGGTGGAGCGGCCGCGGGCGAGATTGTCGGCGGCCCCGATTCGGGTGAAGACACGATCGGTCAGCGGGAGCACCGCGTCGTCGGCGGGCACGAAGGAACCCATCTGCGCCATGATCGCCAGCAAGGCCGCCTGCCGGAGGTAGGTCGACTTGCCGCCCATGTTGGGTCCCGTGATGATGGCGATAAACTCGCCGTCCGGGTTGAGATAAAGGTCATTGGGGATGAAGCGCTGCGCCTCGCGCGCGGCCAGCTTCTCGATGACAGGGTGACGGGCGGCCGCGAGCCGCAATTCTCCGGATTCGGAGAAACGGGGGCGGGAGTAGCGGCTCTCGGCGGCCACCGAGGCGAGGGCGGCGGTCACGTCGATCTCCGCCAGGGCGGCGGCGCTGCTTCGGATGGGTGCCGCCTCGGCCGCGGCGGTGGCGCGCAGGGCGGAGAAGAGGTCGGTTTCGATGACCAGGATCCGCTCCTCGGCCTCCAGGATCTGCGATTCGAGCTCCTTGAGCTCGGGCGTCGTGAATCGCTCGGCGTTGACGAGCGTCTGTTTCCGGTCGTAGTCGGCGGGCGCCAGGTGAAGATTGGCTTTGGAGATCTCGATGAAGTAGCCGAACACGTTGTTGAATCTCACCTTGAGGCTTGGAATGCCTGTGCGCTCGCGTTCCCTCGTTTCGATGGCGGCGAGGAAGGATCGCGAGTTGCGCCGCAAGCCGCGGAGACGGTCGAGCTCGGAATGATAGCCGTCCCGAATTACGCCGCCGTCGGTGAGATTGACCGGGGGATCGTCGGACAGGCCGGCGGCGATCGCGTCGCGCACATCAGCGATCTCGTCGAGCCGCTCGCGCAGCTCGCGGAGCCGGCTGGAAGCCGCCGGGCCGAGTTGCCGCTTGATCTCCGGAATGCGCCCGAGCGACCGCCCGAGGGCCAGCAGTTCACGCGGGTTGGCGCGGCCCAGCGTGACGCGGGCCAGCAGGCGCTCGAGATCAAGGACCTCGTGCAACACCTTCCGAATCTCGCCGCGCAGGATCGTGTTGCGGAGAAGCTCTTCCACGGCTTCGAGGCGGGCGTCAATCTCGGCGGCGTCGAGCGACGGGCGCAACAGACGTTGCCGCAGGAGGCGGCCGCCCATACCCGTCGCCGTCTGGTCGAGCACATTGAGCAGCGTGACCTCCGGACCCTCGCCCGCGAACAACGGCTCGACAAGCTCGAGATTGCGTACCGTCACCGCGTCGAGCAGCATGGCGCCGCGGCGATCCTGAAAGCCGGGTGTCTCCAGGTGGTCGAGGGCGGAGCGCTGGGTGTCGCGCAAGTAGTGAAGGATCGCCCCGGCGGCTGCGGTCGCGAGCGGATGTCCACTGAGGCCCGTGCCGTCGAGGGAGTGCAGGCGGTAATGCTCGCGCAGGGCGGATTCGCCGTAGTCGCGGTCGAAGATCCAAGCCTCAAGCTCGGTGCGGCGGCCGGCCAGCGCGGGGCTTCCAGGCGCCACCAGAACCTCCCGGGGATTCAGTGTCTCAACCGCCGCCGCCATCTCACCCGCTTCCACCTCCGTCGCCCGGAACTCGCCGGTCGAGATATCCACCCAGGCGATGCCGGCCGCCTCATCCCGGCGGGCGACCGCCGCGAGGAAGTTGTTCTCCCGCGAGCGCAGCAGGTTGGCCTCGGTGGCCGTTCCCGGCGTGACGATGCGAGTGACCTCGCGCCGCACGAGCTTCTTCGCCTGCCGGGGGTCCTCCACCTGGTCGCAGATGGCGACACGGTAACCCTTCTGGATCAGCCGCGCGAGGTAGCTCTCGGCGGCGTGATAAGGGACGCCGCACATCGGGATGGCTTGACCCTGCTCTTTGTTGCGGGACGTGAGCGTGATCTCCAGCTCGCGGGCGGCGGTGACGGCGTCGTCGTAGAAGAGCTCGTAAAAATCGCCCAGGCGGAAGAACAGCAGCGTATTGGGAACCTGCTGCTTCACAGCCTGGTATTGCCGCATGAGCGGGGTGGACGCGGCACTCATTGTGCGCTACCTATTATCGCCAAGATGACGCGTGGCATCGCCACCGGCGGGCGCGGGGGTCTCCGCCGCGGCCCCGAAGCGCCTCACGCATAGATTCCGCGGAGCTTGACGGCGAACGCGACCCGGTCGAGCGCCAGCATGTAGGCGGCGATCCGGTTATTGACTTTGTGCTTGTCCGCGTAGGCGGTGACGTCGCGGAACGAGTTCACCATGATCTCTTCCAGCCGCCCGTTCACAAGCTGCTCGTTCCAGAAGAAGCCCTGGCGATCCTGCACCCACTCGAAGTACGAGACGGTGACGCCCCCGGCATTGGCGAGGATGTCGGGGATGACGAAGATGCCGCGCTCGGCGAGGATGGTGTCGGCCAAGGCGGTGGTCGGACCATTAGCGCCCTCGCACAGGATCTGGGCGCGGATTTTGCCGGCGTTCTGCGAGGTGATCACGTTCTCCTTTGCGGCCGGCAGCAGGACGTGGCAGTCGAGCAGAAGCGCCTCGTCGCGATCGACATTCTCGGCCTCGGGGTAATCGAGGATGGAGCCCGTTTCGTCGCGGTGCCGCTGCACTGCTTCGACGTCGAGTCCGCGGGGGTTATGGATGGCGCCGTCGTATTCGATGATGGCGACAATGCGCATGCCGGCGCGCGACATGAGTTTGGCGGCCATTCCGCCCACGTTGCCGAAGCCCTGTACCACCACGCGGGTGTTCAGCGGATCGATCTCGAGGCGGCGGAGAGCCTCGTAGGTGGTGATCATGCATCCGCGTCCGGTCGCCTCGGGGCGGCCCAGCGATCCGCCCAGGTTGACCGGCTTGCCCGTGACCACGGCGGTCTCGGTGTAGCGCTTGTGCATCGAGTAGGTGTCCATGATCCAGCCCATGGTCTGGGAGTTGGTGTTCATGTCGGTAGCCGGGACGTCGCTCTCCGGGCCGATGAATTCGAGGATTTCGGCGG
>CAYRPT010000527.1:0-549 GCA_964425895.1 uncultured Solibacteraceae bacterium
CATTGTAAGGACATTCTACGCGTCCGCCCCCAGAAGGTCTACACGCGGCGGCTGGGCGAGCCGGGGAACGGCCCTACGTTCCCCCGCTCACATTCGAACTGGCCGCGGCTCCGGGATCTCCCGGGACCATCCCCTCGAACACCGTCCGCCGCAGTAATTTCGGGGGCAGGATGCCCTGGGCCAGGACGAAATCGTGAAACGCCTTGAGGTCGAATCGAGTCCCGAGGGCCTTCTGCACGTCGGAGCGCAACTCGATCATGCGGCTGTACCCGTAGTAGTACGAGGTGGCCTGCCCCGGCATGCGAAACGTGTAGCGCTCCACTTCTTGCCGGGCCATCGGCACGGAGAGGACGACGTCCTCGGTCAACACCCGCATCGCTTCTTCCGGCTGGACTTTGCCGGCCTGCAACTCCGGATCGAGAAACGCCCGCGCGGCGCGCATCAGCCGGTGCTGCAACGAGATGAGCTGTCCGTCCAGGGGCATGTACGGTTTCACGAACGACTCGGTATAGAGCGCCCAGCCCTCGACATTCGTCGAGTTGAACGCGA
>CAYRPT010000527.1:559-3570 GCA_964425895.1 uncultured Solibacteraceae bacterium
CAACTGCGCGAACTGCATTTCGTGACCGGGCCGCGCTTCGTGAGCGGTGAGGGTCCAGGACGCGGCATCGAAAGTGAAGTCATCGAAACCCTGCAACTCGCCCTTCTCGTCGGGTACGCGCAGGGGGAGAACGAACTCGCCCTTCTCGCCGGTGTTGCCGATGAGGCGCGGCGGTGACATGTGCGGCGCCGGAAGCGCGGCGCTTTCGGCTTCGCTGGCCAGACGGATGACCGCCTCCCGGCGCGGCAGCGTGACGAGGTTCTCCCGGCGCACGATCTCTTCGATCTGGGCGAGACGCCGCCGGTAGTGCGGCATGATCTCGCCGGCCGTAAGCTGGCGCTTCTTGAGCTCGCGGATCACGTCGCGGTAATCCTGCGACGGGAAGCCGCGCTCGGCCGCCAGCCGTGCGGCGACATCGCGCATCTGAAGCTGGATTTCGCGGAAGGACCCACGCGCCTGGTTCGCGAGATCGAGCGGAGGAATGTCCACCCCGTAGTCCCGCAATTGGAGCGCGTAGAGCTGGGGCGGAAGCCGGAAGTCCTCGCGCGTCCGCGGCAGCAGCCGCGCGCGAATCTGCTCGTTGAATTCGGCCGCCTGCCGGCGGAACGTGGCCAGAGCGTCCTGGTAGCCGCGGACACCGTATTTCTCGAACAGCGGCCCGATCCCGTTCAGGAGGTACTCGGAGTCCGCGAGATTCCTCTCCACTTCGCCGCGAAACGGCGCCGTCAAGCCGGCTTCGAGGCTCTCGGCGAAGCGCGCCATGGCCAGACGTGTGATCGGTTCGTAGCCGTTCTCCATGCCCGCGTACCGCCGGAGGCGAACCAACGCGGCCGGGCGGCGGGACGCGGCCACACGGTCGTCGAGCAGCGCCTTCGCGCTCGAAAAGACCACCCGGCTGACATCGAAATAGGGCACGAGGAGCTTCTCCGAAGCCAGGCTCTGTTCGATGGAAAGCTCCGCCGAATCGATGAGAATCTCCAGGTCCTGCCGCACGCGGTGGTCCTGCTCGCCCGCCAGGCGCCGGCGCAGCTCGTCAAGCGCCTCCTCGAGGATCCGGCGGTTCCTCGCCTGGAAGCCCGGCTTAAGGTCGCTGATTTCTTCGTCGACGCCTTCGACGCCATAACGGGCGGCGGCCTCGGGCGAAGTCCGCGCCAGCGCCTCGAGCAGCACCTGGGTGTGCTCATTGCTCTTCACGATCCAAGCGGGCGTTGACGCCCCCAGCGTCGCCGCGCAAATCACTCCAGCCACCGTGCGAGAAACCATAAAGCCATTGTCGTATGGGCGCCGGACCTTGGGCGGCGGCCGGCCGGCCATAGCCCGGCGAAGGGAATGGACGCGGCGGCCGGCAGAGCGGGAACAAGACGAATTCCGGCTGCCGCCTTGCTGGTAGAGTAGGTAGGACGCGATGATTCCCACGGTGAATGAACGCCGCCGCCGGCCGGTTGCGGCGCTGTTGGTTTTCGCGGTTGGGGCCGCGGCGGCCGCCGGTCTCGTGTGGTGGTTGAGCCATCCCGCCGATCCCGCGGCGGACGTGCCCGTCCTTACCGAGGAAGCAAAGCAGTACACGCGCCACTTACAGCTTAGCGGCGTCGAAATGAAGGCGACCGACAACACGCTCGGCCAGACGCTGGTGGAGATCCTGGGGCGGATCACCAATGCGGGCGACCGGCCGGTCGAGCGCGTTCTGCTGAGCTGCGTCTTCTACGACCCCTACGGTCAGGTAATCGCGCGCGAACTGGCGGCGATCGTGCGGGAGAAGGACGGAGTGCTTTACGCGGGTGAGAGCCGGCCGTTCCGCCTGCCGTTCGATGCGCTGCCGGACTCCTGGAACCAGACGATGCCGCAGCTTGTGATCGCCGAGATTCAGTTCAGCGAGGAGGAGTGATGGCGCGGGTTCTGCTGGTTGACGACGATCGCGACCAGTTGGAGATCCGCCGGTTGATTCTGGAGAAGGCGGGACACGAGGTGACTTGCGCCTGCACTGCTTCGGCGGCTCTGGAGGCGGTGGCGTCGCGCGGGCCGCAAGTGGTGGTTATGGATCTGCGCATGCCGCGTCCGGAGGACGGCCGGCGGCTCATTCGCGGGCTCCGGACGGCGGACGGCCGGCTGCGCATCATCGTGGTCGCGGGCTGGCCCGCCGACCTGGCCGGCGCGCCGGAATCCCAGTTGATCGATCAGTCGCTCCAGAAGCCCGTCCGTTCGCAGCGTCTTCTCGAGTTGATCGATCGGGTCGCCTGAATGGAGGACTGGACCGAGATCAAGGAGCGCCTGGCCGCGGCGGGCGAGGCCGTTCTGGCAGTCAAGGTGATTCCTCGGAGCTCGCGGACCGAGGTCGTGGGAAGGCTGCCCGGCGGCGTCTGGAAGATCAGACTGGCCGCGGTCCCCGAAAAGGGTAAGGCGAATGCCGCCTTGTGCGCCTTCCTGGCGGGCGAGTTGGGCGTGGGAGTATCCCGGGTCAGCGTCGAGACCGGCGCCGGGTCACGGCTCAAGCGTGTTCGCGTCCGCGCTTAGCTTCTTGTGCTCGCGGGCGATGCCGGCGCAGACGAACAGCCACACAGCCACGAAGACGAGGTTCACGAGCGCGAACGCCTGAACGCCGAAGGCGAGTTGGGTCCCAACGAACACCACGGCGGCTTGAAGGGCGTCCCCGGTGCGTCCGAAAAAGGTATCAATCGCCGCCTTGGCCTTATACTTGGCCTCTCGGGACGTGCGCAGGAACAGGGCTTGCCGGACGGTGTTGTTCAATGAGTAGTCGGTGCTGTTCTCGGCCACCTTGACCGCCCGTACCACCCGCAGCACGGGCGCGAAGGCGGCCAGCGCGTAGGTTGTCGCCGAGACGATGGGAAGCGCGAACAGGGATCCCCTCACGCCGAGGAGCTTGATCAAGCGCGAGACCAGGAACGTCTGGACCAGGAACCCGACTAGATTCGCCCAGAAATAGAAGTCGCCGTAGAAGGCGCCGATGAACGCACCACGCTGCTGCTCGGCGGCCTCGCCGGCGCCAAACTGCG
>CAYRPT010000528.1:0-3564 GCA_964425895.1 uncultured Solibacteraceae bacterium
GAGATCCAGTGCGAAGTGAACGGTCAACCGGCCGGGCGGCTGCTTTGCGCCAAGCCGGGCGCTTACACCTTCCGGGGAGTGTTCCCGGATCCCCGTGCCGGCCGCGCCGCCGTCGGCTTCACCGTGCGGCACGACTACCGGCCGCCCGAAGGCGACCGGCGCGAACTGGGCGTCCGCATCCGGTTCGCCGACCCGCGGGCAGGCGCCGGCAGCGGGCTCCCCTTGCGGCTCTCGTGACTCCGCCCGCCTGGCCCTCAATGGACCGAGACTTCCCGGAAATACACGAGCGACTTCGCGTCATGATTCTGGAGACCGATGTATCCGACATCAGGCCGCGGGCCGCGCGCCGGCTCATACCATCTCCGACGCGGCGGCACGGGCTGCGACGGGTCGAACTCCATCACCCGCACCCCGTTCAGCGTCGTGCGCGTCACCGGGCCGTCCAATTCAATCTCCATGACATTCCACTCGCCCGCCGGCTTGTGCGGCCGCGCGGTCACCCGGGCCAGCGAATAGATGGAGCCGGTGGCGTGCCACTCGTCGCCGCCCGCGGCGATCTGCACCTCGTAGCCGTTGTGAACTCCGTACCACGGGTCTGGCGGCGGTTCGGGAAGGCGGATGACGACGCCGGAGTTGGCGGAATCCGATGCGGTGCGGAAGACGACGCGGATCCGGCAGTTGCCGAAAGGTTCCCGCGCGTAGTAGAGAAGCCCCATGCCGCCCTCGGTCTTCATCAGTCCCTGTTCGACGACGAAGCGTCCCGGGCCGACCATCGTCCAGCCGTCCAGGTCTTTCCCATTGAAGAGCTGCCGGCCGCCGGCCGCTGCCGTCGAGCCGAGCGCCGCCGCGAGTGCGAAGAGGATCGAAATCCGTTTCATTTCTCCCACATTGTATCCGCCGCGCGGCCTGTGCCACCATGAAGGCGAATGGCGCCAGGCTGGTGGAACCGCTTCCAGGACATGCTGGAAGCGGGCGTGCGCCAGCGGGTGACGCGGGCCGGCCTGCTCTATACCGCAGCCGCTATCGCCGTTGCCATCGCGGCCTTCATCTCCGCGAACAATCTGCTGTTTCTCATCTTCGCCATGATGCTGGCGACGTTGCTCGTATCCGGCTTCGTCAGCCGCCTCACGCTCGCCGGCCTCGAACTGGATTTCGCCCTTCCGGAGCACATCTCGGCCCGCCGCAAGGCGCCTGCCCGAATCACCATCCTCAACGCGAAGTGGATGACGTCGTTCTCCATTGAGCTCACCGGCGCGCCTCCGAGCGTGTTCACTTCGCGGCTTTACTTTCCGGCGCTCCCCGGCCGTTCCGGCGTCCGGGAAACCGTGGAAGTCGAGTTTGGCCGCCGCGGTGTGTATCGCGAAAGTGGTTTCGAATTCTCGACGCGTTTCCCTTTCGGCTTCACCGAACGGCGGATTCGCGTGGCGCTGCGCCGCGACGTCCTCGTCTATCCGGCGATCGAGCCCCAGCCGGGATTCGACGCCCTGCTCTCGGCCGTGGCCGGGGAGATTGAGTCCCAAGTCCGCGGCCGCGGCGGCGACTTCTATCGGATCCGGCCCTACCAGCACCTCGAGAGCGCCCGCCATGTCGACTGGCGGGCCACGGCGCATACGGGCGACCTTCAGGTTCGCGAGTTCGCCCGGGAAGAGGATCCCCTGATCGAAATCTACCTCGACCTGTCGGTCAGCCACGCCCAGGAAAGCTGGCTCGAGCAGGCGATCGAGTGCTGCGCGTTTCTCGTCTGGAACGCCTCCCAACGAGATGGACGGCTGCGGCTGCGCACCCAGAACTTCGATTTGACCGTCCCCACCGAGGGCGATGCCTACGCGGCGCTCAAGTACCTGGCGTTGGCCGGACCGCTCCGCCGTTCGGCCGTTCCCGTCCCGGGTGACGAACAGAGCTGCCGGGTCGTGCTCACCGCCCAGCGCCCCGTTTTCGAGCGCGCCGGCTGGGAGCGCTCGCTGTTCGTCGAGCCGGGATCGCTGCCGGCGCCGCCCTGCTGAGCCGGCGAGGCCAGGACGGCCGCCCCTCACCCCCGCAGAACACTCACCAAGGTCACCACTGCCGGAAGCGGGGGCACGACCGCCCGCATGCGAGCTGCTCCACGCCCCCATGCGGCCACCGGAATTTGTCACTTCATTTCGCGAGTTCAATAAGCGGCTTATTCATTCCGCATTGACGCCATCGAAACATCCCGAAGCTAGACTCCAGTTTGAGACCGCCCGCAAGGGGCGGCAGCCACGGAAGGGGATTTATGCGATTTTCACGTCTCGTTTTTGTTTCGTTATCCGTATGCGCCGCGTTGTGGGGCCAGTTTGACGCGGCGAGCGTGCTCGGCACGGTTCGGGACGCCACCGGGGCCGCTGTCCCGGAATGCGTCGTCAAGCTGACCAATCTCGATACCGGCGTTGAGGTTCAGACGACCTCCGTCAACGACGGCAACTTCCAGTTTCTGAACGTGCGCATCGGCCGGTATACCGTGTCCGCGGAAAAGCCCGGCTTCAAACTCGCGGTCTCTGATCAGTTTGCGGTCACCGTCGGCGCCCGCCAGCGGGCTGACCTGGCGCTCGAAATCGGCGAATATACCGAAACCGTCGAAGTGGTGGGCGCGGCGCTGGCGCTGGAGGCGGATTCAAGCGACCGCGGAACCGTCGTGGGCGCCCGCCAGGCGGTGGATCTGCCGCTCAATGGGCGCTCCTATGCGGACCTGACGCTGCTGACGCCCGGCACCGCGCAGGCGCAGACCGGATCGCGCTCCGGACGCGACGCCTCGTATCATGTCAACGGCCTGCGCAGCTCTTATAACAACTTCACCCTCGACGGCATCGATAACAACTCCTACGGCACCTCGAACCAGGGTTTCTCCAACCAGGTGGTGCAGCTTTCGCCCGACGCGGTGGGCGAGTTCCGCGTGGTGACCAACAACTTCAGCGCCGAGTACGGCCGCGCCGGCGGCGCCGTGATTAACGCCACCTTGCGAAGCGGCACTAACGAGTTCCACCTGACGGCGTGGGAGTTCCTGAGGAACACCAAGCTGAACGCGGTTGGCTTCTTCAAGCCCAACACTGGAGAGAAGCCGAACCTGGTGCAGAATCAATTTGGCGTGGCCGGCGGCGGTCCGATCGTGAAGAACAGGGCGTTCTTCTTTGCCGACTACGAAGGCTTCCGGCGGCGGCAGAGCCAGCTTCAGTTCGCCAGCCTCCCGACCATGGCGCATCGCTCGGGCGATATCGGCGCGGCTGTGTTCGATCCCTTCACCGGCCAGCCCTACGGCGGCAACCAGGTGCCGCTCAGCGTGCAGACCGACTTTGCCCGGAAGGTGTTGGCCGACCTGCCGGCGCCCAACCGTCCCGGTTCCGGCGCCGACGGCACCGGCAACAATTTCGAGTCCCTGCCGAGCGAGAAGCAGGACGACAACAAGGGCAACGTGAAGGGCGATTTCTACCTCAGCGACCGGATGACGTTCTTCGGCCGCTACAGCCACCGCGAGCTGAACTGGTTCAACCCGGACGAGATCCCCGGACCCAGCGGCGGCGACAGCAACGGCAACGTGGGCAGCACAGG
>CAYRPT010000529.1:0-3560 GCA_964425895.1 uncultured Solibacteraceae bacterium
CTTGGCGCGGCCCGCTACCCGAAAAGGGCTCGCAACTGCGAAAGTCGGGCTAGCGGGGCGCGGGTGTCTATCCGGCGTGGGTGAAGTCAGGCCGTGTTTTGAGGTTCCTCAGCCACTGGTCGAACACCAGGAGCGCGTAGATCGGGCCGCTGAGGTCGCTCCGCGCGTGCCGGTCAAGGAGCCGTTCCACCACCGGCCCGGAGAGGAACTCCCGGACCGGGCCGTTCGGCGCCAACAGGTTCTCACGCGCCATGGCGGCGAGGTCACCGCGGAACCAGGCCTTGGTCGGAACGGGGAAGCCCATTTTGGGACGATCCAGAACTTCACGGGGCAGCCGGTCCGCGAGGTATCGCTTCAGGAGATACTTCATGCGGCGGCCGCGGATTTTCATATCGTCCGGCAGCCGGAAGACGAACTCGACAAGCTGGTGATCGAGGAACGGGACGCGCAGCTCGAGCGAACTGGCCATGCTCATGCGGTCCGCTTTGACGAGGAGGTCGTCCGCCAGCCAGGTTTTGAGATCGAGGCCGCACATCCGGCGAAGCGGTGAAAGCGCGGCGGTTTGGCGGTAGATAGCGCGGATGGTCTCCCTCTCGCCGCGGAGTTCGGCGCCGTTTCGAATCCCGCGTATCTCGTCGAAGCTCAGCACGCGGCTGACGCCGTCATAGCGCTCCTCCAAGGGGGAGCCGAGCATCCCGGCGTACTTGCGGAGCTTCCGGTGAGGTATCCAGCGGCCGAGCACGCGGCCGGCGGCGCGCGCCAGGGGAAACTGCTCGAAGCCCTGATAGAAGAGCATCGTGCGGTAGATGGGATACCCGGCGAAGATCTCGTCGGAGCCCTCACCCGACAGCGCCACGGTGACATGACGCCGGGCGAAGCGGGCGAGATAGTAGAGCGGTAGAGACGCTTCGTCGCCGACGGGCTCATCCATGTACCAGACGATCTTGGGAAACAGGTCCCGGAAGTCCTCGGGCGTCAGTTCGAGCGGGTGGTGTTCGGTTTCAAAACGGCGGGCGACGATGGCGGCAAAGGGTAGCTCGCTTTCGGGCGCCTTGTAGCCGATGCTGAAAGTCTTGATCTTCGCCACGCCGCAACGGGCCATCATGGCGACGACGGCGCTCGAGTCCAGGCCGCCGGAGAGGAAGGCGCCGAGGGGGACGTCGGCGATCAGATGCCGACGGACCGTTTCGCGGAACAAGGTGTCGAACTCCTCGAGAATCGCCGCTTCGGGCCGTGGCTCCGGCGCCTGGTCCAGCGGAAGCTCCCAATAGCGATCGATGCGGACGCCCCGCGTGGTGGCCGAGAGCGTATGCCCCGGGGGCAGCTTGAGAACGCCGCGGAGCATGGTGCGGGGCGCGATGACATAGCGGTGGCGGAGGAACTCCTCGAGCGCGATCGGGTCGACCTCTCGCGGGATCTGCGGCACCTCGAGGAGCGACTTGAGCTCGGAGGCGAAGGCCAGCAGGCGGCCTTCGGTGTGGTGGTAGTAGAAGGGCTTGATGCCCAGCCGGTCCCGGGCGCAGAAGAGCATCCGCCGGCGCCGATCCCAGATCGCGAAGGCGAACATGCCCCGGAGCTTGTGGACGACCTCCTCGCCGAAGGCCTCCCAACCCTGGAGGATCACCTCGGTGTCGGAGCGGGTGCGGAACTGGTGTCCCGCGCGTTCGAGTTCCTCACGCAGCTCCAGGAAGTTGTAGATCTCGCCGTTGAACACGATCCAGGCGGACTCGTCGGCGTTGGCCATCGGCTGGTGCCCGCCGGCGAGATCGATGATGCTGAGGCGATTGAATCCGAGGCCGACCGGACCGTCCCTGAGCACGCCGTGATCATCGGGACCGCGATGAACCGCAACGGCGCGCATGCGGTGGATCAACTCCAGGTCGGCTACCCCGGCGCCGTCGAGCAGGAAGATACCGCTGATTCCGCACATAGGTTGGGGGTCACGAACTCGCCGGGCGGCGTTCCCGGGCGGCTTGGATTCGCCCGGAGACCCTGACGGCTTCCAGGGCTTCTATGACCCGCCGGGCGTTGGCGGTCCATGTCAAGCCGCGGGATTCGACCGCGGTGCGGGCCTGGGCGCCGAGAGCCCGGCGCTTGTCCTCGTTGCGGGCCACTTCGGTCAGCACGGCCGCCAGCGAACCGGCGTCGCCGGGGGTGAACAGCCGTCCTTCCACGTGGTCGCGGAGCAGCTCTTCGATGTTGCGCTGGCGAGGTGCCACGATGGCCTTGCCGAGGGCCATGTACTCCAGGATTTTCATGGGGCAGCAATACTCGTTCGCCGCCGGCTGGACGGCCACATCGATGGCGGCGGCGTAGTCGGGAACGTCGGCGTGGGGCACGGGTCCGGTGAACACCACGTCGGGATGCTGCCGGGCCGCGAGGGACCGCAGTTGGGGTCCGGCGGGCCCATCGCCAACGAGGAGCAGGGCGCCGCCGCGGCCGGCCAGGCCGCTCAGCCGGAACGCTTCGAGCAGGAGGTCGATGCGGTGCCAGTTGCGGAACCAACCGACGAAACCAACCACCGTTCTGCCGGCGAGGCCCAGCCGGGAGCGGATGTCTTTCGCGGCGCGGGCGGAGAACACGGCGGGGTCGACGCCGTTCGGCATGACGTGGATCTTCCGCGGCGTCACGCCGCCATCCACCAGCAGGTCCCGCAACGGACCGGATACCGCCACCACGGAGGCCGCCAGATTCGCGATGCGGCGCTCGGTCCAGCGGGCCAGGCCGAACCACCGGAGGTCTCCGTCCCGATGATGCTCGAGGGCGAGCGGGGAGTTCACCTCGAGCACCACGGGAATCCGCAGGAGCCTTCCCGCGAGAACGCCGGCGAAGTTGTGAAGGGCATATCGCTCGTAAATCGCATCGGGACGCCATTTCCACGCCCGCAACAGCAGCATCGGCAATCCGCCGAAGTTGTAGCCGAGGAGCGCCGCTTCGTACGCGTAGGGGATCCTGCGGGCAAGCGCTTTCCAGGAGGCCTCGCCGGCGTCCCGCGCGGCGTTGTCCAGCTCGGTGTCGGCCGTCACCAGGGCCGCTTCGCTCACTTCGTGGCCCAGCGCGCGAAAGGCTCGCATCAGCTCCCGGATGTGGATACGCTGCGCGTCGGTGGAGCGGGTCCGGTGATGGTAAAGGATCTTCATAGCCCGCTGCGCTCCGGCCGCCGCTCCGCGGAACCGGTCATTCCCGCCACTGCGCCATCGTTCGGCACTTCTTACAACTATACCGGCCAGGCAGGCCGGGTTACGCCGCTCAGCGCACCACACGGGCTACCATGGTCATGTGCCGGGATCGGAGGGAGCGGCCTTCCGGCTGACCCGCCGGGGGAGGCAGCCGCTCGAACACGCTCTTGGCCTGCGGAATCCACCCGTTTCGTCTATGTCCGTGTTCGGCCTCCTGGCAAGACAGAGCGCGACCTACGCAGTGGCCACGTTTGCGCAGCGCGTTGCCAGCGTGGTTCTGTTGCCGCTCTACACGCGGTACCTCACACCGGCCGATTACGGCGTGCTCGAACTGATCGCCACCACGCTCACCGTCTTCCAGATGCTGGTGGGCAGCCGTCT
>CAYRPT010000530.1:0-3549 GCA_964425895.1 uncultured Solibacteraceae bacterium
AGTATGGGAAGGGTTGTCACGCGCGAGCAACTGGTCGAGCTTCGCCGCGGGTGGAAAGAAGAGGGGAAGACCGTCGTCTTCACGAACGGCTGCTACGATCTGCTGCACCCGGGCCACATCCGGCTGCTCGAGCAGGCGCGCTCGCTGGGCGACGTCCTCATTCTGGCGCTTAATACTGATGCCAGTGTCGGGCGGCTGAAAGGGCCGGGCCGGCCGCTCATTCCGCAACAGGAACGCGCCGAACTGGCCGCCGGACTCGCCGCCGTGGACGCCGTCACGTTTTTCGCCGAGGACACGCCGGTTGAGCTCATCACCGCCGTGCTGCCCGACGTTCTGGTGAAGGGTGCGGATTGGTCGCACTGGATCGCCGGCCGCGACGAGGTGGAGGCAGCCGGCGGCAAGGTCCTCGCGCTGCCACTCGAAGCAGGTTACTCGACCACCGGCATCGTGGAAGAGATCCTCAATCGGTAAGCTGTGATCCGGCCGGCGATTAGCGAGCTGTTCGAAGGACTTTACCGTCACCCCGAGTTCCTGCGGCTCGCACACGCGATTCAAAGCGCGGAAGCCGCCGGCCAGCGAGCCTTTTCCCTGAGCGGCCTCACGCTCAGTGCCAAAGCCGTCTACCTGGCCCTGCTGCGCCGCTACTCGGGCCGCTCCTTGCTTGTAATCGTCGACGGCAGCAAACAGGCGGAGACCCTGACGGAACTGCTGCGTACCTTCACCGAAATCGTCACCTCCGGTGCGTCGGAGTTGCCTCCGCAGATGATCCCAGCCCTGGACGTGCTCGCCACGCAGCAGCTTTCCCCCCACCTGGAGGTGTGTGCCCAGCGCGTCACGGGATTGTGGCGCCTGGTGGGTCCGTCGCCGCCGGTCACGGTTGCGCCGGTAGGCGCCGCGCTGTTGCGCACCGCGGAGCCGGAGTTCTATCGGGGGTTGGCCCTAAAACTCGAAACCGGCGAGGAATGGCCGCTGGAACTGCTCATCGAGCATCTCGAAAGCGTCGGCTATCAGCGGCGCGAGCCCGTGGAGATGGCGGGTGAGTATTCTGTGCGGGGAGGCATACTGGACGTCTTCCCGCCGGAGGCGCGCCGCCCCATGCGCATCGAATTCTTCGGGGACACGATGGAATCGATGCGCCGCTTCGATCCAGCCACGCAGCGCTCGACGGAGAAACTGCGCCAGACGACGATCCTGCCGCTCCGCGAATGGCCGGCCGATCGGAAACTGATGGCCGCGCTGGCGGACAAGGCCGGCCTGCCACACCCGCCGCCCCCAGGCGAGCCGTTCGCCGGATGGGAGTTCTACACTCCCCTGGTGAAGCCCCGCCGTCACTCGCTCCTTGACTTGGCCGGACGAAGCCTGCTGGTGGTCGACGAACCGGAGCAGGTGCGGGGCGCCGCCGAACGTCTTTGGAAGCGGTTGGAGGAGACCCACCAGTCTCCCGCCCTTCCCCTCGAAGCCAACTATCTGCGCTGGGAGGAGTTCGAGGGGGCATTGGCACAAGCTCCATGCCTTTTCGTGAGGGAGCTCAACATCGGGGGCGACGCCGGGTCCGACGCCTCGTTCGCCATCGCCTCCCGCCCGTCGGTCGCATTTCACGGAAACATCCCCCTGGCGGTCGCGGAGGCGCGCTCGCTCCTGGACACCGGTTACCGGGCGACCTTTTTTGCGCCCTCGATCGGCGAAGTGGAGCGGCTCGCCGACATCTTCCAGGAATACTCGCTGCCCTTCCATCTCGGCATCGATAGTTCCGCCGGCGCCTCCCCGTACCTGACCGAGCGCGCGTACGTGGCGGGCCCGGTCTCGAGCATCTATCTTCTCCGCGGCGCCGTCCGCCGGGGGACGGTGCTGCCGGAAAGCCGGCTGGCCATCTTCGGCGCCGAAGATTTGTTCGATGCTTCGGAACTCGTGGCCCGGCCGGCCGCGCCTCGGACCAGCCTTGGAGTCTTCGCCGCCGACATCGCCGACCTCAAACCTGGCGATTACGTCGTCCACACCGCGCACGGCGTCGGCCGCTATCTGGGCATCCGTGAGATTACCAACGGTGACCAGCGTGGCGACTTCATGCTGTTGGAATACGCCGGCGAGGCGAAGCTGTACGTTCCGCTAACCCGCCTCGATCTCGTGCAGAAGTATCGGAGCGCCGGCGACGCCACGCCGTCGCTCGACAAGCTCGGCGGCGCCACCTGGCAGCGCACCAAGAACCGCGTCAAAGCCCGGATGCGCGACATGGCCGAGGAGTTGCTCAAGCTCTACGCGGAGCGCCGGGTTGCCGAGGGGCACGCCTTTTCGGAGGACTCCAACTGGCAGCGCGAGTTTGACGAGGCCTTCGAGTTCACGGAAACCCCCGATCAGCTCACGGCCATCGCCGAGATCAAGCGCGACATGGAGCGTTCCCAGCCGATGGACCGGCTGCTCTGCGGAGATGTCGGCTACGGCAAGACCGAGGTGGCCATGCGGGCCGCCTTCAAGGCGCTCGGCGACGGCCGCCCGGCGGCCGGACTCGCTCCCACGACCGTGCTCACGTTTCAGCATTTCGAAACGTTCAAGACGCGTTTCGCGCCGTTTCCCGTACGCATCGAAATGCTCAGCCGCTTCCGCCACGGCAAGGATTTGAAACAGGTGCTTGCCGACGTGGCCGATGGCAAAGTGGATATCCTCATCGGCACGCACCGCGTTTTGTCGCCCGACGTCCAGTTTCAGGATCTGGGGCTCCTGATCGTCGATGAGGAACAGCGCTTCGGAGTCCGTCACAAAGAGCGCTTGAAGCAGCTCAAGAAGAGCGTCGACGTGCTGACCATGACCGCCACGCCGATACCCCGCACCTTGCACATGTCGCTGCTCGGCCTGCGCGATCTGTCGGTGATCGAGACCGCCCCGAAGGACCGGCTCGCGGTGCAAACCACGGTGGCGCACTTCAACCTCGAGTTGGTCAAAGTCGCCATCGAGCAGGAGCTCGCGCGCGGCGGACAGGTTTACTACATCCACAACCGCATCGACAGCATCTGGGCGCGAGCCGCGTCCCTCCAGGAGATGCTGCCCAACTGCCGAATCGGCGTCGGCCACGGCCAGATGGGCGAGAAGGAGCTGGAGCATGTGGTGCTCGGCTTCATGCGCCACGAATACGACGTGTTCGTATCCACGACGATCGTTGAGAACGGGCTCGACATCCCCTTGGCGAATACCATCCTCATCGAGAACGCCGAGCGCTACGGCCTGTCGGAGCTGTACCAGTTGCGGGGCCGCGTCGGACGCTCGAACCGGCGGGCCTACGCCTACCTGCTGGTGCCGCTCGACACCGAGTTGAGTGAAGTGGCACGGAAACGCCTGGCCGCCCTGCGCGAGTTCAGTGAGCTGGGTTCCGGCTTTAAGATCGCCGCGCTCGACCTTGAACTGCGCGGGGCCGGCAACCTGCTCGGAGGCGAGCAGCACGGACACATCAACATGGTCGGATTCGACATGTACATGCGCCTGCTCGAGCAGACCATCCAGGAACTGAAGGGTGCGGAGGTCCCGCCGGAGATCCTCGCGACGATCAACCTCGGACTC
>CAYRPT010000531.1:0-3545 GCA_964425895.1 uncultured Solibacteraceae bacterium
TTCATCAAGCTGCTCAAGTGGGGTGAGTGGGAGATGGCCGAGCGCTACAAGCAGCACGTCATCGACCAGGCGCTCGTCCTGCTCAAAGCGCATCCCGGTATCCGGTGTATGTTCACCACGCCTAAGCTGCTCGAAGCTCTGTGCGAGAAGATCTCACCGCCGAAGGTTGGCATCACCGGCATCTTTTGCGGCGGTACGGAGATGACACCCCAGTTTCACCGGTTCGCGGTGGAGGAGCTGATTCCAGGCGTCTACTTCGCGCCCACGTACGGCAACACGCTGATGGGGCTGGCCACGCACAAGCCCCCGGAGCCCGGGGACAACCACGCGATCATCTACTATCCGCCGTGCCCGCGGGCGATGATCGAGATCATCGACCCGGCGCGTCCCGAGCGGGTGGTTGGATATGGGGAAACCGGCCGCGTGCGGCTGACGACGCTGACCAAGGAGTTCTTCATGCCCCGGTTCCTCGAGCGGGATCAGGGGGAACGGGAACCTCCCTGCGCGCGCTATCCCTGGGATGGAGTCCGCAATGTGCGGCCGTTTGCGGCCCTGGAGACAAAGGTGGTGGAGGGAGTCTACTGATTCGCGGCCGGCTTCGGGAAGCCGGCGGGGGTCCTCCGATGATACACATTCCCTTGTTGCGTTGGGGCCGTCCGTACCGCAGCCTGGATGTGGCGCAGGCGCCGCACTTCCGGACCGGCGAGCCCGTGGCGGAGTTGAGCCAGGCGAACCTCGGCCTGATCCGCCGCGACCTGCTGGCCATGGGTGAGGCCAAAGAGCGGCTGAACGCGATCCCGGCGGCGGAACTGATCCGGATCACGCAGCGGGCGGCTTCCCTCTTCGCCGAGGACTCGTTGCCCCTCGGCGATGGTTCGCAGGCGCCGCAAGACTACGTGGATCAGGTATCGTCCACCACCGGACTGCCCCACGTTATGGTGCGCCGCAACCTGGAGAAGATCCGAGGCGTGATGGCCCGGGTGGACGAAGTGCTGGCCGGGCTCACGCGGGGCCTGGATCTGACGGTGCTCGATTCGGGTTTCGGTGAGGCCGATGCGGGCGTGCTCAGCTACTTTCCCCACGCCGAATCGCTGGGCGTGGTTCTGCCGTCGAATTCGCCGGGCGTCCATTCGCTCTGGGTGCCGGCGTTCGCTCTGAAGACGCCCCTGGTTCTCAAGCCGGGCAGCGCCGAGCCGTGGTCGCCCTACCGCATCCTCCAGGCCTTGATCGCGGCTGGGGCTCCTCCGGAAGCGTTCTGCTATTTTCCGGCGGAGCATGCGGGCGGCGCCGAGATTCTCCGGCGCTGCGGCCGGGGAATGGTGTTCGGCGACCTGGCCTCCACCAAGCCTTGGCAACACGATCCGCGCGTCGAAGTTCACGGACCTGGGTACAGCAAGATTGTCCTGGGGGATGACGCCGCCGACCACTGGGAGGAGTATCTGGATGTGATGGCGGCTTCGATCGCGGAGAACTCCGGGCGCTCCTGTGTGAACGCCTCGGGCGTCTGGACCCCGCGCCACGCCGAGGCCATCGCCCAAGCGCTCGCGTCGCGCTTGGCCCGGATCGAGCCCCGGCCGGCCGAGGACCCGGACGCGGAGATCGCGCCGTTCGCGAACCGGGCCGTGGCTGAGCGGATCGACCGCATGGTGAACCAGGATCTGGAGGGCGCCCGCGATGTGACCGCACAGTTTCGTTCCGGCGGCCGGCTGGCGGAAGCGGGCGGATGCGCCTACTTGCTCCCCACGATCGTCCGCTGCGCCCCGGACCATCCGTTGGCGAACCGCGAGTTCCTGTTCCCCTTCGCCAGTGTCGTTGAAACTCCGCCGGACTCGATGCCGGCGATCCTCGGCCCTTCGCTCGTAGTGACGGCGATCACCAGCGATCCCAAGTTCGCCCGGCGGCTGCTCGGCTCGCGTCTCATCGGCCGGCTGAATCTCGGGCCGATTCCCACCACCCGCATCGCGTGGGATCAGCCGCACGAGGGGAACCTGTTCGAGCACCTGTACGGCCGCCGCGCCTTGCAGCGGACCGCTGACCTGGCGATGGTATGAAGATCCTCGCCGTCACCGCGGGGGCCGCCGATATGTATTGCGGCAGTTGCCTGCGGGACAACGCCCTGGCCGCCGAATTGAAACGGCAAGGGCATGACGTGCTCCTGCTGCCCCTCTATACGCCCACGCGTACCGACGAGGTAAACGTTAGCGATCCCCGCCTGTTCTTCGGCGGGATTCGTGTCTATCTCGAATTGAAGACGCGGTTCTTTCGCCGCCGTCATCCGTGGCTCGATTGGGCGCTTGACCATCCTTCGCTCGTGCGCCTGCTGACCCGACGCGCCGGCGCGACCGACCCGGCCATGCTCGGGGAGTTCACGGTCTCCGTTCTTCAGGGCGAGGAGGGCCCACACCGGATCGAAGTGGAGCGGCTCCTGGAATGGCTCCGGCGGGAGGCTGCGCCGGACATCGTGAGCTTGCCCTACTCGCTGCTGATCGCTCTGGCCCAGCCTCTGCGGCGGGAGATCGGCTGTCCCGTGGTCTGCACTCTGCAAGGCGAAGAACTGTTCCTCGACGGGCTGATGGAGCCGTACCGGAGCCGCGCTCTCGAACTGATTCGCGCACGGGTGGCGGATGTTGATGCTTTCCTGGCGGTCAGCCGTTACGAGGCGGTTTTCATGGCGGGCTACCTCGGCATTCCGCCGGAAAAGATCCATGTCACGCCCCTGGGCATCAATCTGGAGGGCCACGGTCCCGTGGAGCGCCCACGGGGCGTCGGATTTCGCATCGGATTCCTGGCCCGGGTGGCGCCCGAGAAAGGGCTGCACGTGCTCGCCGAGGGCTTTCGAACGCTGTGCGGCCGTGGCCTGCCGGTGACACTCGAAGCCGGCGGCTATCTGCGGGCCGAGCACGCGCGGTATTTCGCGGACATCAGGCGCCGCATCGAGGAATGGGGTCTCGGGGACCGCTTCCGTTACCACGGCGAGCTGAGCCGGGAGGGGAAGATCGAGTTTCTGCGCGGCCTCGACGTGCTCTCCGTGCCCTGCACTTACGACGAGCCAAAGGGTTTGTTCCTTCTGGAAGCCATGGCGAACGGTGTCCCGGTGGTTCAGCCCAGGCGCGGGAGCTTCCCGGAGATCGTCGGCCAGACCGGCGGTGGAATTCTGGTGGAGCCGGACGACCCTTCAGCCCTCGCCTCGGGCATCCTCCAGGTACTCGAGGACCCTCACCTGGCCTCCCGCCTCCGCGCCGCTGGTCCCGCCGGAGTCCGCCAACATTACTCCGCCGCCGGCATGGCGCGGCGAACTCTCGAGATATTCTCGGGAACATTGGCCCGCGCCCGTGCGAATACGGTATGAGACGGCGGATGGGCCGCGCGACTCCGCGTAAAGGATGGGGCCCGAGGAACTGAGCGACGAGCACCTGATGAGCCGCTTGCGGGCGGGGTGTGAAGAGTCATTCCTCGGGCTGTATCGGCGTCACCAGGGGTCCATTTTCCGCTTCGCGCTCGCCATGAGCGGGTCCGGCGCGGTCGCGGACGAGGTGGTGCAGGAG
>CAYRPT010000532.1:0-3543 GCA_964425895.1 uncultured Solibacteraceae bacterium
CAACTCAAACACGAAGAAGCTCGACGAGCCGATGAGCTGCACTTCGGTCGCCGCCGCGTTCGGACTGCTGATGGTCGCGCTGCCCTGAACCACCCGCCAGATGTAAGTGAGCGGCCGCCCCTCCGGATCGACGGAACCGCTGCCGTCGAGCCGGATGAACGCCGAGTCCGCCGTGAAGTCGGCGCCGGCATCCGCCACCGGCGGCTCACTCGCCGGCGTCTCCGGCGGCGTTATCGTCACGGTTACCGTCCCGGCATCCTCCGAGAACCGGTTCCGCGCGACGATGGTGTAGGTGGTCTCCCGGGTGATGCGCAAGACCACGGAACCGCTCGACGGCCGCGAGCCGAGGCCGCTGATCACCACTTCGTCGGCGTTCTCGGTCGACCACGAGAGGGTGAAGGCGTCGCCGGCCTTGACAATCGAGTCCGGCGTGGCCTGGAAGTTCGTCACCCGCGCCGGCTGCACCACCGTCACCACCACGTTGGCGGCGACTTCGCCGAACCGGTTGCGGGCCGTCAGGGTGTAGGCGGTGGTCTCCGCCGGCCGGGCGTTCACCGACCCGGCGTTCGGGCTAACCGATCCGACGCCGTTGTCGATGGTCACTTCCTCGGCGCCCTCCACCTGCCACACCAGGGCGGTTGCCGTGCCGGCCAGGATTTCCAGCGGATTCGCTGCAAAGCGGATGATGCGGGGCACCTCCCCACGGGTTACTTGCACCGTGAGCGGGCAGCTCACCGTGCCGTTCTCGTTCACCGCCGTCAGCGTGTAGGTCGTGTTGGCCATCGGAGAAACAGCCTGGGATCCGGTGGTGGCCACGTTGCCGGAGCCCGTCAGCGTCACCTGGTCCGCGTTCTCCGTCTGCCAATGGATATGAGCCGTCTCGCCCTGGGTGATGTTCTGCGGCGTGACGTCGCACCGGATGAAGGTGGGAATCGGCGTCTGCACCGTCACCAGCACCGTGGTGGAAACTTCGCTCACGTCGTTACGGGCGGTCAGCGTATAGATGGTCGTCTCCTGGGGCGTCACCGTCACCGTGCCGCTCTGCGCGTTTACCGGGCCCACGCCGTTGTCGATGGAGACTTCGGTGGCGTTCTCCACCTGCCAGTTGAGAACGGACCGGTCGCCCCGATTGATCAGGTTGGGCGTCGCCGTGAGCTGGGCGATGCGCACCCGCGGAGCTTCCTTCGTCGTGACCGACACCGTATCGGAGGAGGACGCGCCGAGCTCGTCGGTCACCGTCAGCCGGAACGCGTACACCTTGCCGTCAGCCGCGGTGAAGCCGGCCGCCGCGCTGGTGGCGCCGCTGAGGGCGACCGCCGGGCCGGAGATCTGGCTCCACTGATACGTGATCGCGTCGCCGTCCGGGTCCGAGCTGCCGGAGCCGTCCAGCGTCACCGGTCCCGCCGGCACACCGATCAGGTTCGCGCCCGCATCGGCGATCGGCGCGTCGTTGCCGTTGCGGATGCGTTCCGTCACGATCTCCCACCGTACCCGCGGGATGTCCGCCGGCACCGGGTGATCCACCTCGTTGTAGCGCTTCGGCGAGAGGAAGTTTCCGTAGCGAACGCCCAGCGCCCAGCGGCCGTAGGTGTCGCGCGCCAGCAGCGTCTCATTGACGCCGCCCTCGGCCGTGAAGGCCCAGTGATCCTTGAAAGGCATGATGAGGCGAACCGTACCGCCCGCCCGGCTGGGCGCCTGCCGGCCCTTGAGATACCCCAGGTTGCCTTCGGCCCAGGAATTGCCCCACAAGGCGACCGCGCCGCTGACGCCGATCTGATCGACGGTGCGGGCGTAAGTGTTCTCAATGATGTTGCCGCTGGCGCCGATCGACCGGCTCTGGAGCAGCGACTTCTCCATGAAGCCCTTCGCCCCGAACAGGCCGACCTTGCCGCGGCCGAAGATGTAGTCAGCCGTCAACGAGGCCTGGCCCAGCGTGCCTCCGCTCTCGAACTCGGCGAGGCTGACATGCTTGAAGCTGCCGAACACACCGAGTTGCAGGGCCTGATAGCGGCCGAGCAGACCGAAGTCGAACTGGCCTTCCTTGCGCCCCTTCCAGCCCATGTACTCCGCTTCCGCCTGGAACGCCAGCCGCTCCCAGAACGGACGGAAGTAGCGGCCCTTGCCGGTCCACGTAACGTTGCCCTGGTCGTCGGTGCCGATATTCAATCCCAGCAGCGAGAAGTGCTCGAGTTCGCCGGCGCGGGCGCGCTTGGCGGCTTCCTCGGCCACCCGGGCCAGTTGCTCCTCCGAGGCGGCCGCCGGGGCTGCGGGCGGAGCAGGAGGCGCCGGCGGGGCCGGCGGAGCGGCGGCCCGCTCACCCTTCATCGCTTCGATAGCGTTACGGAGGTCGGCGTTCTCTCGCTTCAGTTCGGCGAGCGCCGCGAGGATCTCGTCGAGTTTATCGAGCTTCTTCAGGATGGCGTTGCAGCACTCCTCCTGCGCCTTGGCCAGCTTCTCGAGCGCTCCGATGGCGTCCGCCACGCCTCCCGCGCCCACCACCTTGCCCTCGGCGTCGGTCACCGTCATTTCGACGCGCCGGTTCATGAACCGCGCTTCATCGGTGCGGCGGTCCACTTTAGGGGAGGTTTCGCCCATGCCTTCGAGCGAGATCTGGCCGGCCCGGGCCCCATACTTCTCCAGAAAATCCTTGACGGCGCTGGCCCGCTTGGTCGCCAGAACGTCGTTGTATTGGTTGGAGCCGATGTAATCGGCATGGCCCACGAGCTTCACCCTGTGGCCGGGGTTCTGACCTAGCAACTCGGCCAGCCTCAGTAGGCTGGGGAAGCCATCGGTGAGGATAGCGGAGTCAAACTCGAAGTTGATCTCCTCCCAATCGTCTTTCGACGCCGTGGTGTTCAAACCCTGACCCAGCGCCATACCGGCCAGCGCCAAGCACAAAACGAGCAGCTTAAGATTTCGTAGGATCACTTTGTGAGGACCTCCTCCTACGAGGTTCCGCCATGCGGCGAAACCTCGTAAGTGTCAGTTTTCCATGATACTACAAGGCGCGCACCCCTCTGCTGGACCACCGCCCGCTTGCCCGTCACGCCGCGCCGTCGCGCCGGCGATCACGGCGTCCCGCGGGCAGACGGCTCCGGCCATTGCAGATGCTTGTGGAGGAAGCGGAAAGTCCCCTCGGCGTTGATGGTATGTCCACCATTGAAGTACTCGATCCCGGTGCGCTCCGTGAGCCCGAACTGCGCGTAGAGCCATCGGAACTTCGCGTACTCGTGCGCCACCCACGCGTCGCGGCTGACACGGTCGTGGTGGCCGCGTTCGACCATGAACGGCCGGGGTGTCATCAGGTAGGCAAGCTCGGCGTAGTCGAACGTGTGGCCCATGTCGAAGTAAGGCATTTCCCACTCGATCGTGAACGGGTAGCTGAATGGCAGGTCGGTCGCCGCGACTTTGCGGGTCCAGTTGTTGAAATCGCCTGAACAGATGGACAATGCGTAGTCTTCGAGGATCGTCGGAACGCGCACCGCCGTCTCACCGCCGTAGCTCAGGCCATAGAAGCCGATGCGGGCGCCGTCGACAAAGGGA
>CAYRPT010000533.1:0-3541 GCA_964425895.1 uncultured Solibacteraceae bacterium
AAGCGCTCCGAGAAAAGGTCCACCATCTTGCCTTTCCCCTCGTCGCCCCACTGGGCGCCCAAAATCACTACATTGCTCATGGGGTTGAACCAAAGCTTGCATTGTACCGCAGGCTCCCGGCGGCGCTACGGATCACCAGCGGTCCGGATGCAAGCGCGCATCGCGGCTTTGACCGGATGCCGGCCCGCCGCGAACCGGAACCGGCGTCCGTTCCGGGTCGCCGGCGGCGCATCGCTTCGTGGCCTCAAAGGCTGCCGGGTACAATGGACGCAGATGGAGCGGTTTGCCAGTGCGGTTCTGCTTGCGCTCCTTGCCGGGGCCGGAGGAAGCGCCCAGACGGAGAACGCAGAGGAGAAGGTTCTGACTTACGCGGGCAGTCCGCTCGCGGTCCCCGCCGGGTGCACCACCGACGACATGGCGTCCTTCGGATTGGTGTGTCCTCCCGACCGGCCTTGCCCGGTTTACCTGGAGCTGACCTCGGTCGGGTCCTCCGGCGGCAAGCTGTTTCTCGCGGGTAACCTGCACAGCGAATCGGTCACGATGTACTCGATCCTCCTCGCGAGCGCTGACGGAGGGCTGACGTGGACCGAGCCGCACGAGCGCGTTCCGCGGGCCGGCCTGGATCGCGTTGTGTTCTTTGATGAGAAACACGGGTGGGCAGCGGGTCATGTCCTGAACGGGCAGCCGCGGGATCCGTTTTTCCTCCTCACCAGCGACGGCGGCCGCTTCTGGCGCCGCCGCGATGTTTACGATGACACCCGCCACGCCGTCATCGAGGATTTCTGGTTCGACTCCGAACGCAGCGGCGTGTTGCTGATAGACCGGCTGGCAGGAAGCGGCGAGGCGCGTTACGAGCGCTACGAGACGATGACCGGCGCCGAGAGCTGGATGATTCGCGAAGTCAGCTCCCAGCCGATCCGCGTGCGCCGCCGGCCCGTGCGGAACGTGGAGGCGAGCTGGCGGATAGTACCCCGCGAGGAAACCAAGGCGTGGCTGGTCCAGCGCCGCGACCCGGCGGGCTGGGTCACCGTCTCGGAGTTTCAGATTGAGCCTGGCGTGTGCGTCGAGCCCCGGGAGGTTCTCGCCGAGGCGGAACCGGAGCCCGACCAACCGGAGGACGCGGAGGCGCTGGCGGAGGGCGCGGCGGCCGAGGAGTTGCCCGTGGCCCCGGGAGGCGTTTTTGTGATTGGCACACCGCCGCCGGCGGCCAACCGGCCGGCCGAGGTAAAGGGGGACGACGAGAAGCGGCCGACACTCAAGAAGCCGAAGCCCTAGCCGGGCGGCGGCGGTTCGTGGTGGCCGGAGTGTTTCACCCCAAGGGCTGAAGCGGCCAGAAATCCGCTATGATAAAGGCTTTGTTGAAGGCGGTCCGTTGCCGGCCTCCGGGCCGACACGCGGGCGGAGCGCCGCGATGTTCTCGTGTCCGTGAATGAGTGAGTTCTCCATTGAATCCGCCGCCGCTTGCCGCACCCTCTGAGCGTCCTTCCTTCCGTTTCTCCAAGCGGCAGGCGATCGGTCTCGTGTTTGGCTGCACCATCTTCGGAGCGATCGCTCAAATCCTCTTCAAGTTCGGCGCCAACGAATTCAGCGGCCTCCGACTCGAAGCCTTGCTCGCGGATCCGATGTTCGTCGTGGGCGTGCTGCTGGAGCCGGCGCTATTCGCCGGTTACTGCCTGTACGCCGTGAGTACGGTCTTGCTTACCCTGGCACTCCGCGATGGCGAGCTATCGGTGCTGTACCCGGTGATCTCGCTGACCTACGTCTGGGTCACGTTCCTCTCGATTCTCATCTTCCGGGAGACGCTGAATCCCTTCAAGCTGCTCGGGATCGCGGTTATTTGTCTCGGTGTCGCCATTCTGGGGAGGAACGGCCGCCGGTGAAGACCCCGTTCTCGTCGATTCTGCTGGTCTTCGGGGCGGCTTGTGTCGGCTCCTTCGGCTCGGTGTTTCTCAAGGCGGGCGCGGGCCGCCTGCACCGCAATCTCAGCACGCTGTTGCTGAACTGGCGACTGGGCGCGGGCGTTTTCATGTTCGTCGCCTCGTCGCTGCTGTTCATCGCGGGAATCCGGCGGGGAGAGTTGACCATCCTGTACCCGATGGTTTCCCTGGGTTACATCTTCACGCTCCTGTGGTCGCGGCTCTTCTTTGGCGAGCCCCTGACGCGCAACAAGCTGGCCGGCCTGGCGATGATCCTTTCAGGGATTGTCCTGCTGAGCCTGGGGAACCGTTAGGGGCGGCTTCGACCGAGGTCTCCGGCGGCGGCCCTCCCTCGCGCCGAAGGGGAGGCCGCTAAAGTCCCGTCCCCAACAGCCGATGGTAAGAGCGGAACACGAAGGACTATGCTGCGAGCGATCACCATCGGCTCCGACACCGCGTTCACCGGCCGGCTGGAGGAAAGCCTCAAGTTGAGCGAGCACTTTGAGCTCCTGCGGTCGGTCCGGGAGTACCCGAGCGCCGATGCACTCGAAAGTGTGCTGTGCGTGCACGCGCCCGAAGTGGTCTTTCTTGGTATTGACCGGTTCGCCGACGCGCTGGAGATTAAGCGGCACGCCGAGAGCGTTATTCCGGGAGTGGCGATCGTCGCATTTCGGGAGAAAGCGGACCAGGACACGCTGCTGGAGCTAATGCGCGCGGGCGTCCGCGACTTTCTTTCCGCGTCCGCCTGCGAGACCCAGATCGATAGTCTCGCCGCACGGCTGCGGGAGACGCTCGACCAGCGTCCTCCGGCCCTCTCGTCGATGGGCCGGATCCACAGCTTTCTGCCGGCCAAGCCGGGCGTGGGCGCCACTACCATCGCCGCGAACCTCAGTTACTTCGTGGCTGAGGAATCGGCCACGAAGATCCTGCTGGCCGACTTCGACCTGAGCAACGGTCTGGCGGCGTTCTTCCTCGATCTCAATCACCGGTATTCCATCGCCGATGCCCTGGAGCGGCACACGGAGCTGGATGAGAATCTCTGGCCGAGCCTGGTCACCAAGCTCAATCGCCTGGAGGTGCTGGCATCGCCGAAGATCCCGTCCGGATGGGCGGTGGAGCCGGAGCAGGTCCAGCACCTGCTGAGCCTGGCTCGCCGGCTCTATCACGTGGTCTGCGCGGACCTATCCGGCAACGTCGAGCGGTTCGCGCTCCGGGTGCTCCAGGATTCCACGGATATCCTGCTGGTGTGCACGCCCGAGCTGCCGGTCCTCCACCTGGCGCGGCAGAAGGTCCGGTTCTTCGAGCAGCTCGACCTCGCCGAGCGCGTGCGCGTCATCGTAAACCGCTGGCAGTCGAACAGCCCCATGTCAATCCGGGAGATCGAGCAGTCGATCGGAGCCCCGGTCTACCACAGCCTGCCGAACGACTACTCCACGACGCGTCAAGCCCAAAACAAGGGATCGGCGGTCAGTCCGCACAGCGGCTTCGGTCAGGCGATCCACGAGCTGGGACACCAGCTTTTCGGCGTGAAAGCCGGTGTGCCGGACAACGGGCGGCAAACGAAGGGCCGTGGCCTGGTGGGGCTGGGCGCCCGCCTGCGTAGTTTGGCGTAACCGGAAGGCGCG
>CAYRPT010000534.1:0-3532 GCA_964425895.1 uncultured Solibacteraceae bacterium
AAAGCACCTGTCCGCCCGCCGCGATCTGTTTCAACCGCCGGCCCACCGTTTCGGCCGCGCTTCCTCCGACTCCGGCGTCCACTTCATCGAAGACGAGTGTCCCGGCTCCGGCGCGGGTGGTGTCGCGAGACCGCGGCGCGACGGCGAGACACGTCTTCAAGGCCAGGGCGATCCTTGACAGCTCGCCTCCCGAGGCGATCTTGTCCAGTGGTTTCGCCGGCTCCCCGGGGTTCGGAGACACCAGGTACCGGATTCGGTCCATCCCACTGGCGGACCAGGGAGCGGGCTCCATCTCGATATGGAACGAGGTCCTCTCCATGGCGAGCGACTGGAGCTCCTCCTCCACACGCTTCTCCAACCGGCTGGCGGCCTCGCTCCGCCTGGCTGACAACAGGCCCGCCGCTCTCTCGTAGGACGCCGCCATCGCATCCCGGCGGAGGCCGAGCTCCCGGCGACGGTCCTCGGCCTTCTCGATGCCTTCGAGCTTACTCCGCACATCCCGGAGAAAGACCAGAATCTCGTCGACGGACGAGCCGTACTTCCTCTTGAGCTTCTCGATGGCCGCCAGGCGGCTCTCCACTTCCTCCAGGCGCCGCGGATCGGCCTCCAGCCGCCCCAGATAATGCCGCAGCTCATGGGCGGCCTCCCCCACCGCGATGGCGGCGGGTTCCAGCGCCTGGCGCACCGGCGCCAGCGTCTCGTCGTAGCGGGCGGCGTCCTCGATGCGGCGGAGCGCCTCCCGCATCCGCACCGCCGCCGAGGTCGCGTCCTCATAGAGCGCTTCGTAGGCCGCCTGCACACTTTCTTCGAGCAGCGAGATATGGCGCAGCACCCGTCGCTCGTTGTCAAGTTTGACGTCCTCGCCGGGTTCCGGGGCGGCCTGCTCGATCTCCCTGCGCTGAAACTCCCAAAGGTCGGCGAGCCGCAGCCGCTCCTGCTCGGAAGCCTCGAGCGCCGCCAGTTCCGCCCCGGCCGCCCGCCATTCCCGGTGCGCGGTTTCCACCTCCGCCAGGATCTCTTCATGCCCGCCAAACTGATCGAGCATCTCCAGTTGTGCCTCGCCGCCGAACAGCCGCTGCTGGTCGTGCTGTCCGTGGATGTCGCCCAGAAAGGGCGCCAGCTCCCGCAGCAGGTTCACGGTCACCGGGCGGCCGCCGGCGAAGGCCCGGGACTTTCCGCCCGCTTGCACCTCGCGCGCCAGCAGCAGTTCGCCCTCCTCAGTCTCGACGCCGGCGCCATCCAGCAGGGCGGCAAGCACGCCGCTGGAAGGGACCTCGAAGATGCCGGATACTCGAGCCTGCCGGGCCCCCGCGCGGACCACATCTCCCGAGGACCGCCCGCCCCAGAGCAGGCCAAGAGCGTCCACTACGATGGACTTGCCGGAGCCGGTCTCTCCGGTCAGCAGGTTCAGACCGGGATGGAAGCGTACCCGCGCCCGGTCGACCACGGCGTAGTTTTCGACGACCAGTTCGACGAGCATTCATGACGATTGTAGCGGGCGCGGGACGCAGCATAGAAGCGCCCGGGCGCACAGGGTGCGTCCACAGAACGAGTCTTCAATGTTTGAAACAGATCTTGCTTTTCGTGTGTCACCTGTACAATGGTAGTTTAAGATTAGGAGATCGGACGGTTTTGCCCTCATTTCCCGCCCTTCTGCTCCAGGTGAGCTTGTGGGAGCTCGTCATGCGCGCCAAGCCCGTACCCATCGCGGTCATGGTGTTCCTGCTGCTCTTCTCGGTGGTGTCCTGGGGCATTGTGTTCTCCAAATGGAACATGTTCCGGAAGGCCCGCATGGCAAACCGCAACTTCATCCGCGCCTTCCGCAAGGCGAACGGCCTGGAGGCGGTTGCGGTGGCCGTGGAGCAGTACCGGGCCTCGCCGCTGGTTACGGTGTTCGAGTTCGGCTACGAGGAGATGGAGCGGCAGATCGCCGCGCGCGGCACGCTTACCAACAAGCTCGCGCTCGAGCGGAACCTCCAACTGGCTATCAGCGAAGAGATTGCCCAACTGGAGCAGAACATGAACTGGCTCGCCACAACGGCAAGCGTGTGCCCGTTCATCGGCCTGTTCGGCACGGTTTGGGGCATCATCGACGCGTTCTCGGCCCTCGGCCTTGCCGGCAGTGCGAGCCTCCGGGCGGTGGCTCCGGGCATCTCCGAAGCACTCATCGCCACCGCGCTGGGCCTCGGCGCGGCGATTCCGGCCGCCATTTTCTACAATTATTTCGGGCACGTCATCCGCGAGATGGGTGCGCGGATGGAAGACTTCTCGCTGGAGTTCATGAACTTCGCCGAGCGGAGCTTCGGAGACTAAGCCATGGCCTTCGCGGCGGGAAACGGTGGCGGGCCGGGATCGAGGGGCCGTTTTCGCGGCGTCACGGCAATGTCCGAGATGAACGTCGTGCCCCTGGTGGACGTGGTCCTGGTACTGCTGATCATCTTCATGCTGACGGCGCACGTCATGGAGTTCGGCCTGGAGATTGAGGTCCCCAAGGTCACGCAGGTGAAGAACACGACCGAGGAGTTGCCTGTCGTCAGCATTACGCGCAGCGGCGAACTGTACCTGAACGAGGCCCCGGTCAACATCAACCAGTTGGGCGGGGAGGTCCGGCGCCGGTTTCAGGAGGCGAAAGCGGTCTATGTCCGCTCCGACCGGCTGGCCATCTTTGAAACGTTTGCCCAGGTGGCGGACGCTCTGCGCGTGGCGGAGTTTGAGGTACGGGTGGTGACGCAACCGGAGGAAGACAACCGGCAGCGGACGCAATGAGGATCGGCGAGTGACGGCGCGGCACGACATTCTCGACCGGAGCGACTCCTTGCAGAAGCCCTTTCTGCTTTCTGCCGGCGTCCACGCGGCCTTCTTCGCCCTGGCGGCCGGCTACGGATTGATGCCGCTGGCCGAGGTGATCCAGTGGGGCGATCCGAATTCGCTGGGCGGAGGTTCGGTGACGATCACACCGGTGAGCAAGATCCCGGTGGTGCCGCGATCGGGGCGGGTCAATCCGGTGGCGAACGACACCGAATCGCGCGTGCCCGCCGCGCCTCCTGAAGTGAAGCCGCAACCACGCCAGCAAGTCAAGGAGGAACCCGAGGAGGCCATCGCGATCCAGAGTCGAACGCCGGCTCGAAGCGCCCGCGAGCGCCGCCAGCGGGCGAACCCGTCGCGGGCGTCGGTGCCGCGGGAGAATCAGTTGTACAGCTCGAGCGGCGCGGCCGCCGTCACCGAGATGTTCGGCACCACCGGCGGCGGAGGCGTCGGCGTCGGCACGGGCAATCCGTTCGGAAATCGCTTCGGATGGTATGTCAATATCCTTCGCGAGAAGGTAGCGCGGACCTGGAATACCGGGCAAGTGGATCCTCGGCTACAGACCGCCCCCGTGGTGGTGGTCACGTTCGAAATCCGGCGTGACGGCTCGGTGGGGGATGTGCGCTTCTTGCAGCGAAGCGGCGTGGCGACGCTCGACTACTCGTGCCAGCGCGCCGTGGTGGAGGCCGCGCCGTTCCCGCCACTGCCACCGGCATTCGAACGGGAC
>CAYRPT010000535.1:0-3530 GCA_964425895.1 uncultured Solibacteraceae bacterium
CCTTGAGTCCGGTCTGGAGGGGTTCCTTTACCGGCCGGCGGTCGACCACACCGGGCGCCAGCCGCTCTACGGGGTTGAAGGACTCAGCGTCAATGGGGCCTTTTCCGTCCAGCGGGCGGCCGAGCGAATCAATCACCCGTCCGACCATGGCCCCGCCTACCGGAACCGACATGATCCGGCCGGTGCGCTTGACGACGTCGCCTTCGCGGATCTCCTCGTAGTCTCCCAACAGCACAGCGCCCACCTGGTCTTCGTCCAGGTTGAGAGCCAGGCCGGCCACGCCGTGGGGAAACTCAAGCAGCTCTCCCGCCATGGCGTTCTCGAGGCCATGGACGCGGGCGATTCCGTCGCCGACGGAAATGACCGACCCGACCTCCGCGACGCTGACGGCGCCGTCGTAGTTCTTGATCTCTTCACGCAGGATGCGTGCGATCTCATCCGCTCCAATCTGAGCCATAGAAACGTGTATCCTGTCAGCTACTCCATCAGGCGTCCGCGCAGCGCTTCCAGCTTTCCGCGAACCGATCCGTCGTAAACCGTGGAGCCGATCCGCACCACGGCGCCGCCCAATAACGAGGCTTCGACCTCATATTCACAGCGAACGGCCTTCCCCGTAAGGCGCGCGAGCTCGCTGGCGAGCCACTCGCGCTCTTCGATGGGAAGCGGCGCATGGGATCTGACCTCCGCCCGCACCAGCCCCGACCGCACATCGAGCAACTCCTCGAACGCCTGCCGGATCAAGCGCAGCATGCCGATCCGGCGCCGGCCGGCCACTACCGCGAGGAAGTTTCCGACCGTCTCGGAGAGCCCGAGGGACTGGCGCAGCCGGCCGATGACCGCCCGCTTCTCCGACGCTGACACCGCCGGACTCAATAGAATATTGCGCAGATCCGGCGACTGAGCGAGGAGCTCTTCGAAGGCCCGGAGCTGTTCGACCGCCGCTTGCGGCTCGAGCCCCGAACCCGGTTCAAGAATCACCGCGGCGAGCGCCTGGGCGTACTGGTTTGCCACCGCCAACGACATAGTCGGCTACACCTGCTTCCGGAAAACGCGGCCTACGTCTTGAACAAAGGCCCCCATCAGCCGCGATTCAGCCTCCGGGGTCATACGCTCCGCCACCTTCTGCCGCGCCAACCGGAGGGCCAACTCCGCCGCCTGGGCTCGCAACTCCTTGCGGGCCTGCTTCACCGCGGAGGCCATCTCCTGCTCGGCGTTCGTCTGCATTCGCGCCATCGCGCGCCCGGTCTCCGCCCGGAGGCGAGCCTCTTCTTCGGCGATCTCCTCCAAGCCCCGGGCGCGCAATTGCGCGATCTCCGCATCGAGGCCGGCCAGGCGGCGCTCCATTTCGGCCGCGCGCGCTTCGGCGGCCGCCTTGATCTCGTGGGCCTCCCGGATCCCTTCCTGAATGGCCACCGTTCTCCCGTTGAGGTAGCCGAGCGCAAACTTCCTGATGAGCCAACCAAGTCCCGCGGCCAGGATGGCGAAGTTGACCGTCTTCCAGAGATCCACCGGAGGATGGCTTTCGCCGCCTTCGGGGTGTTCCGCGTGTTGTTCGGCGGCAAGCAGAGCCACGGCCAGCAGCAGGCCGGCGAGCAAGAGCCTCACGAAGCGCATCATCAGCTCGCTCTCCTCTCAAGCAGCGCCGCCGTGATTTCCTCGGCCAGCGCCTCACTCTGCGCCTCGAGACCGGCGCGGGCTTCAGAGGCGTCCCGCAGCACCTGCTCCCGCGCCTCGCGAACCCGTGACGCAGCGGTCCGCCGCGCCTCGGCGAGCGCGGCCGCCTGCTCGGCTCTCACCCGATGCCGGGTCTCTTCCTGCCGGGCGTACAACTCAGCACGGGCGCTCCGGAGGGACGCCTCGTATTCGGCGGCGCGGCGCTCGGCCCGGTCGAGGCTCTCCTGGGCCGCCTGCCGGGCGCCTTTGGTTGCGTCGTACCGCTCACGGAGGACCTTGTCGAGCGGGCCGTAGAAGACCGCTTTCAAGTAGAGGTGAAGCAGAACCAGCAGGACGAACGTCGGGACCGCCTGCAAAAAAAGCCGGCCAAGTGAATCAAGTAGCGCGTCCATGGAGGCGACGGACCGTCGGGGTATGTTTCACGAAAGGCTGTGAAGCCCCGGGGGAATTTTCTCCCGAATCCGTTACGCTATCACACGCTTCACAGCCGCCGCAACGTCGGGGGACGACGGCAACGCCCAGCGCGGGCCGGCCGCCGGCGAATACATCGGCGGGTGTGGAACGACAGCCCTTGAGGGCCCGCGCGCGGCAGCATATGATAACGACACCATGATTGTTCGCCGCTCCCTCCTGGCCGGCCTTCTGGCCGCTCTCCCGGCCCTTCCCCAGGGGTACCTGGACGCCACGCAATCCACAGCGAAACGCGTCGAAGATCTGCTCGCGCGGATGACGCTCGAGGAGAAGATCGGCCAGATGAACATGCCCTGCGTCTACCTGCCCGAAATGGGCAAAGACCAGGCGGAGAAGCGGGAGGCGTGCCGCCGCTTCACCGCGGGGACCTATGTCGCCGGCATCGGGCCGGCGGGCGGCTTCTTCACGCTCGCCGACAACGCGCTTCCGGAAGGGCCTCGCCAGCAGGCCGAGTATTTCAACGGCCTCCAGCGCATCGCGACCACGCAGACGCGCCTGAAGATTCCACTCCTCCAGACCGAGGAGGGCACGCACGGCCTCATGTGCTCCGGTGGAACTATCTTCCCGGAAGGCCCCTCGCTGGGGAGCACCTGGAACATGGATCTGATCGAGCGGATCTACGCCGCCGTGGCCGAAGAAGGCCGAGCGGTGGGCATTCATCAGCTTTTCACACTGGTGATCGAACCCATCCGCGATCCACGGCTCGGCCGCAACGAAGAAGGTTACTCGGAGGACCCCTACCTCTGCTCCCGCGTGGCCACGGCAATCGTCCGCGGCGTACAGGGCGACGATGTGTCGCGTCCGGACAAAGCCGTTGCCGGGTTCTGCCACTATCCGGGACAGAGCGAGCCCGTCAGTGGTTTGGAACGCGGGGCGATGGAGACCTCAATGCGCTCGCTGCGCGAGATCTTCCTGGCGCCCTGGGTGGCCGCCATCCGGCACGGCGGCGCGCTGGGCGTGATGGCCACCTATCCCGACGTCGATGGGATTCCGGCGCACCGTTCCGAACTCCTGCTCACCAGGATCCTGCGCGAGGAGCTTGGCTTTGAAGGGCTGGTGCTCGGCGAGGGCGGCGGGATTGGGACCCTCGTCTATACCCGGACGGCGCACAACCAGAAGGATGCTGGACAGCTCTGTCTGCGTGCCGGGGTCGATGTAGGTATCTCGTTCGAGTCCGGCTACATGGGAGACATGGTGGCGAGCGTCCGCGAAGGGCGGGTGCCGATGGAATGGGTCGACCGGGCGGTCCGCCGAATCCTGACTCAGAAGTTCCGCCTCGGGCTGTTTGAGCGGCCGCTCGTGGATGTCGAGCGGGCCGCGACCGGCATCGATCGCGCCGCCCACCGCCACCAGGCGCGGGCAGCGGCCCGTGAATCGATCGTGCT
>CAYRPT010000536.1:0-3529 GCA_964425895.1 uncultured Solibacteraceae bacterium
CTCGGGTTGGCATTGAACTGGTTAATGTCCTCGACATTGATGGGGCCGAAGGGCAACTGGCGGTGGCGGCGCAGCAGGACGCTCTCGCTGCCCGCCGGATTGTAGAAGATACCGAAGCCGCCCCGCAGCACCGTACCTTGCCGAATCCGGTACGCAAAGCCGATCCGCGGCGCGAAGTTGTTGCCGTCGGCTTCCAGGCCGGTTCGCGAGTCCGTGTTGAAGCCCGCGATCAACAGCTTGCCCGTGACCGGATCGAAGTTCGTCCAGTCGTCGTGAATCTCCGTGGGCGGGGTGTCAAACTCATAACGCAGGCCGAGGTTCAGCGTGAGGTTGCTGGTCACCTGCCAATCGTCCTGAATGTAGGTTCCGATTTCCGTGATCCGGATTCCCGGCGTCACCAGCGTGAAATCCTGTTCGATGGTGCTCGCCGTTCCCAGTAGGAAGCCGGCCATGGAATCGCCTGTATTCGCCGTCGCGTTCGGATTGTCGGTGAACGTGCGGCCGAAGTTGAACCGGCCGTTGCCCCGGTTCGTCTGGAACTGCGTGACCCGCCGGCGCCGGGCTTCGAAACCGAATTTCAGCGAGTGGTTCCCGCGCGGATGAATGAAGTTCACGCCCGGATGGAACGTATCCTCAATACGGATGATAGGCAGCGAGCGCGTCTGGCCGATGCCCGTGAAACCGGACGGGCTGAAGATTGGGATACCGTCCGAAGCCGGACCTTGGTTGGAGCCTTGCACGCCGAGTTGCTCGCCGAGGCGCGCTCCCGGCGTCGCCCCTTCCTGGAGGAACACCAGGTTGAACCGGTTGAATCCCATCTTCGCCTCCATAATGAAAGCCGGCGTCCAGGTCCGGATCCAGGTGGCGATGGAGTTGTACGCCTTCAACGACGAATCGCCGGCGAAGGTGTCCTCGTTGCCCAGCGAGACTGGGCCATCGACGCCGGGGAGCGAAACCGGCGCGAATGTCGATGGCCGCGTGGTCGTGGTGTCCTGGCGTGAGAAGCGGCCGTACAGGCTATCCTTTTCCGAGGCATTCCAGTCCATGCGCAGATCGCCCTGATCCCAGAGCTGCTTCTCCTTCGGGTTCGTCGTCTGGTTGTTGGCCAGACCGGCCCTGTCGGGGAGAGGATAGGCGTTGATGAGCTTGCGCGTGACGGCGTCCCAACGGTCTTCGGGGATCAGCCGGCCCGGGAAGGGGCTGCGGGCGAAGCCGCTTCTCTGCGAGGCGTCCGGAACGGTGGTCAAGGGGTCGAAGATGTCACGCACGGCGCTGAAGTCACCCTCGCGCACGCCGGCTATGGGCACCGTGTTCACCCTGGTCTGCTCGATGCGTCTTCGGAAGCCCTCGTAGTTGGAGAAGAAAAACAGCTTGTCCCGGATGATCCGGCCGCCGAACGACCCGCCGAACTGGTTCTGCCGGAACGCCGGCTTCGGTGCGTCGCTCCGGGCGAAAAAGTTCCGGGCGTCCAACTGGTCATTACGGAGGAATTCGTACGCGCTCCCGTGCCACTCATTCGTGCCGGACTTTGAGATTACGTTGACCGTCGCCCCGGCGTTGCGGCCCTGATCCGCGGCGAACATGTTGGTCTGAATCTTAAACTCGCGCACCGCTTCCACGGAGGGCCGGAGCGTGATCGAGAGCGTCAGGCGCTCGTTGTTGTCGGCGCCGTCATAAAGGAAGTTGTTCGAACCTTCCCGGTTGCCGTTGGCGAAGATCTCGCTGCCCGGACGAAGGTCGTCCGGCCGGGTGCCGGACATAATCGTGCCGCGCGAGCCGAAGCCGACCCCGCTGACGCCGGGTCCGAGAATCGCCAACTGGACGAAGTTCCGCCCGTTGAGCGGCAGATCCTCAATCGCCTTGGTCTCGATAACCTGGCCCACCGCGGAAGTGCTCGAGTCGAGCAGCGGGAGGGTCGCGGATACCGTCAGAGACTCGGTTACCGCGCCCACTTCGAGGGTGAAATCAATCCGGCCGGCCTGGTTCACCTCCAGCCGCACGTTCTCCCGCGTCACTTGCTTGAAGCCCTCGGCCTGTACCGTCACCCGGTAGTCGCCGGGAGCCAGAAACGGCACGACGTAGTTACCCGATTCGTTGGTTTGGGCCTGGCGCTCGACGCCCGTGCTCACTCCGGCGACGGTCACGCGCGCCCCCACGACCGCCGCCCCCGTGCCATCCGTTACGCTGCCATTGAGTTCACCGAAGGCCTGCGCCCGCAGATCCGCGGTCCACAGCCCGGCGAGCAGGAACATGGCGGCCATCTGGCCGCGGCAAGTGATAAGTCGCATTGCTATCCCCTCTTTGTTCCGAACGACGATCCTGAAGCATCGACGCCCCGAGATCCCAGGTCTCAGTCCCGCATGAGCTCGTTAACTCCACTATAGAGCCAAAATGCGGGAGAAGAAAGCATTATCGTGCAATGATACGCCGGTAAACCCGTCCCGCCGTTCCCCGGAGGGCTCAGGGCGCCGGAGACGCTGGCTCAGGAGGGCCGGCGAGAAACGCGTCCCATTGGTGGCGGCGGACGACTTCGGCGACGGGACCTTCGCAGCCCACCCGGCCGTGCTCGAAGAAGACGGCCCGGCCGGCCAGCGCGAGCGCGAAGCGGATATTGTGGGTCACCAGGAGCTTGGCCTGCGGGAGGCGCTGGAGCAGCAGATACAACTCCCGCTGCCCCGGCGGGTCGAGAAACGTCGTCGGCTCATCGAGCACCAGGATCTCAGGATCCATCGCCAGCACACCGGCGAGGGCCACGCGGCGCTTTTCGCCCGCGCTCAAGTGGTAGGGGGCCTTGGCATGGGCGCCCGGCATGCCAACCCGCTCCAGGGCTTCCTTCGCCCGCCGGATCGCTTCTTCCTCCGGAAGTCCGAGGTTCAGCGGGCCGAAGGTTACGTCCTCGATCACGGTCGGCATAAAGAGCTGCTCATCGGCGTCCTGGAACACGACCCCGAGCCGCGCACGGATCTCGCGCAGGTGCTGTTTGACTACCGGCATTCCACAGACCCGGACATCTCCCTCGCCGTCGAGCAATCCGAGAAGGTGCAGGACGAACGTGGTCTTCCCGGATCCGTTGGCGCCGAGGAGAGCCACGGTCTCGCCGGGGTCGAGGTGGAAGTCGATGCCGCGGAGCGCTTCGGTGCCGTCGGGGTAGCGGTAGCGCAGGTTGCGCACCTCGATCAAAGGCGGCATCAGCGGACCCCCGCCAGGCCGAGCCGTACGGCCAGGATCAAAACCAGGGCGGCGCCGAAGAGGGCGAGATCGGCCGCGCGCGGTGAGGTCCGCGGCGCCAGCGGCCGGAATTGCCCCTTGAAACCGCGGGCGAGCATGGCGCGGTGTATCGCCTCGGCCCGTTGGTAGGAGCGTCCAAAGAGCACGGCCAGGGCGCCGGCCGCCGCCCGGAAACGGGACCGCCGCCTCGCGCGGTCCAGCGGCGTGAGGTCGCCCCGGCAACGGGCCGCCTGGCGCATGTGCTGGCTCTGTTCCGAGATCACGAAGAGATAACGGTAGAGGAACTGCGCCACCAGTACCA
>CAYRPT010000537.1:0-3526 GCA_964425895.1 uncultured Solibacteraceae bacterium
TGACTCTGGTGAAAACGCGCTTCGACATGGCCGAGTATCTGTCACGGATGCCCTCGTCCCGACGGCTTCAAGACTGGGTGACCGCGGTTCCGCCGTGGGACCAGCGCCTTCTAGCCGTGGATCACAGCGCCAGCGCCGAGTTCTCCCTGTTCAAGGTGCCTGAAGCGATGGCGGAGGACGATTTGGCCTGCTCGGCCGGCCTTCGGCCGGACAAGAACGGCAAGAAAGACCGGTACGGGAAGTATTTCGCTTCGGTGAACCGCTTCAAAACCCCGGCTGGGCAATGGTCCGCGGCCGTCCTGATGGTCTGGGCGAAGGAGCGCGGGCAATGGAAGATCGTTCGCGTGAGGACCGCGGAAGCGGCCGAGGCGGAATTCGTAAGCCTGCGCAAGAAAGAGCTGGAACCGCAGCCCGCGGGACCCCAAACGGTTGAGGGCGAGCGCGATGCCGTCGCCGGCTTGACCGGCTGGCTTGAGGCGTGGTTTGTCCGCCGGGACTACAAGAAGGCGATGACCTACGTATCGAACCTCGCCCGGGAATGCGCGGAACCGGCGTCTGACAAGGAAGGCGAGGAGGGATACGCTCGCGTTGCTCAGAGAGTGGGCCGTGTCAGGAAACTCAAAGACGCCGTGGCGCCCGCGGATGCATGGAATCCGGAGTTGCGAGTCGTCCGGCACGCGAATGCGGATGCGTTCACCATCCTGAGCGTCCCGGAAACGATAGCGCGGCAGTGGATGTGTAACCCCCGCACCGCGGATCGGTCCGCCACACCCTCGGGCGATCCGGCGTACGGCCGCCACTACGCGGCCCTGTTTTCCCTCCGGACCAGGGGGTCGTTCCATGGCGCCCTGCTGACTCTCTGGACTCGACAGGAGGGTGCGTGGAAAATGATCTCCTGGCAACTCCAATCCCCGTAAGCGGGTCCGTCCCCCCCAACGACGCGTTGCGGCGGAGGGCGCTGACGCCGGTTCAGTAGAGCGCACTCACGTCCGCGGCCAGCGCCCGCAGAAATTCCTCTTCATTCGAGTGGAGGAAGAAGTGCCCGCCGGGAAACTCACGGAGGGCGAACGACGCGGTGGTCTGCCGGCTCCACGCGGCGACGACCTCGCGCGGCAAGCGCTGATCTTCGAGGCCCCGGTAGGCGCGGATGGGTATGTCCAGCGGCGGCTCGTCCTGGTAGACGTAGAGGCGGCCCAAGGCGGAGTCGGCCTTGAGCGCCGGCAGCAGGTAGCGCAGCAGCTCCGGGTTGTCGAGCACCTCCCGCGGCGCACCGTCCAACTCGCGGATCTCCCGCACAAACTCCTCGTCGGAAGGCGCCGGAGGGGGAACGTGGTCCCAGCGAAACTGTGGCGCGCGGGCGCCGGCCACCAGCAGGGCGCGCGGCTGAGGAAGGTGTTCGCGCCGGAGCCGGCGGGCCAGTTCGAAGCCGATCATCGCCCCCAAGCTGTGCCCAAAGAGCGCGAAGGGAGCGTCCAAGTTGGGGCGCACGGCGGCGGCCACCGCCTCCAACATGACCTCGATCCGGTCGATCGGATGCTCCCCGGAGCGGCTTTCGCGGCCCGGCAGCCGCGCGGGCACCACGGCCACTCCGGCGGGCATGCTCTCCTGCCATCCGCGAAAGACGCCGGTGCCGCCGCCGGCATACGGGAAGCACAACAGACGCAGGCCCGCCTCGGCCGCCTGCCTCATGTTCGGAAACCATTCCTGGGACTCTGCCGTCCCGGTCTTGCGGCGGATACGGAGCCGGAGCAGCGCCCGTTTCTCGGGTGAGAGAGCGGTTGCGGGAGGGGGCGGCGAACTCCGGCCTCGCAGCGCCGGCGCCTTGTCGCGCCAAGGATTGCGCGGCCGGTCCACGACTTCCCCGAGCAGTTGCTCAAACGGCGCCACGCTCAACCCGGCGGCGTAGCCGAGCGCCGCCGCGCGGGAGGCTCGTGCCACCTCTTCCCAGCGGCGCCGGTCGCAGGTCACCTCGGCAAGAGCGGCAGCCCAGGGCTCAATATCCTGTTCCGGAACCTCGGCCACTGGCACCATCCGCTCGTCCACACGGGCCGCGTACCTCTCGATGGGCCGGACGGGCAACAGATAGGGGACGCCCATCTTGGCCTCGGGAATGCCGCCGACCGCCGCGGCGAGTACCGGCACGCCGCGCAGCATCGCCTCCACGACGATCCGCGACCGGGCTTCGGCCCAGAGCGAAGGAACCAGCATCGCCCGCGTCCGGCCCAGCAGCTCATCGATGTCGTCGACGGGGTCGAGCACCGCTATGTTCGGCCGTCGGGCGAGCGCTTCCCGGTCCTCGCTGTTCGTCCCCCAGGTGGGGACGGCGGCGAAGCGGAGATCGCAAAACCGGTCCGCCAGGGCCAGAAAGATGGCGATTCCTTTCACGGCGCACGGGTTAACCAGCGTCACAAATTCGCTGTCAAACCGCCCGATTTCCGGCCACGGTCCGTCCCCGAGGAGCGAAATCGGGAGCGCCCGCGCCTCCATTCCGCTCCACCGCCGGATGTAGCCGGCCACGTACTCGCTGACGCCCACCACCGCTTCGGCGCACCGCAGCAGCTCGGTCCTCTCCCGGTTGGGGAAGGCGGCGTCGGGTCCGAACGGCAGCGCCAGGGTGGTCCGGCACAGGAACACCACGCGCGCCCCGTTCGGTCCGGCGGCGGTCTCGAGCAGAAGCTGCGCCGGATCGTCGGTGGATACCAGGATGATTTCCGGGCGGAACTCCTCGATCTGGGCGGCGAAATAGCCGCGGAGATTCGGCTCGCCGGCCACCACGCGGACATCCACGCCGCGGTGGGGAAAGCGGATCGTGCCGCCGGAAACGCTGACGCCGGGCACACGGCGTCCGGCGAGTTCGGCGAGGTATCGCCGCTGCTCCCGTTCTCCGAACTCCGGTTGCGCCCGCGCCACCACGCGGCAATCGTGCCCGCGCGCCGCCAGAGCCTCGAGCAGCAACCGGTTCGATTTGTCGCCCCCTCCGTGCGCGGGGTAGTAGCGCGAATTCTGGCCGAGCAGTATGCGCATCAGATTTCCTACCGGCCGGGAGAGGCGGCGCGATCCCGCGGTGATGATCCGCGCCGCCGCTGTCCCCGGGCCGCCCCGGGGCGGGCCGACCGCTCCCCACGTCGGATGTCCGCGAGCGCGGGGTGGTTCACGTTCCGACGTTTCCCTGACGCTCCCTCAGCCTCCGGAGCAACAGCGCGCGCGTCCCGGCCGACAGACCGCCGAGCGCCTTCCGGGCCTCGTCGTCCGGCGCCGCGCGCGGCGTGGGCGCCGGAGGAACGTTGGGTGCCAATTTGAGCAAGAACTCCTCGAACAGCGATTCCTTCACCGACGAAACGAAACGCTCGGCCACCTCACCGGCGGCCTGCGACTCACGCCGGTAGAGCTCCGGATCCTCCATCAGCTCGGCGAGGGCTTTCGCCCACGGTTCAATGTCCTGCTCCGGCACTATCGGAGCCGGCATACGGTTCTCATCGAAGACCGTCGTGTAGCGCTCGATGGGGTTCACCGGCAGGACGTAGTT
>CAYRPT010000538.1:0-3510 GCA_964425895.1 uncultured Solibacteraceae bacterium
CGTCCCCTCCACCAGCTTATACTCTCCCAGACGCCGGCCGTCCGGGCCGTTGAAGAAGATTTTCTCCTCTGTGGTGGTGGTGACCGTCTTCTTCCACACCCGGTCGCCCGCCGGAGCGCAGACGTAATGCTCTTCCCCGTCGTCCGGGTCGCCCACGTGTTTGAGGTGGTTGTCCGGGGTGTAGGACAGGCTCGCCGAGCCCCCGGCTGACGGCAGGACCGCCGTCGTGGCAGGGTCCCCACCCCACGTTCCACAAGCGATCGTTGGACCGGCGGCGCCACCGGGCGGGCGCTGCCGCCGGCGGCCGACGCTCTCACCGGTCCTTCGAGTCTGAGAAGATGAAGAGTCGCCATGGCGAAAGTCAAACCCGCCGCCCGCGGAAAGAAGAAGACCAAGTCCAACCTCGAGGCGATACCCTGCCTGCTGTTGATCGTGCTTGGCATTCTGCTCGTTTCGCTCCTGTTCTACGCCATCCTGAAATCGGCCAGTTAACACCATGAGAATCGACCAGCGACGTCCCGATCAGCTCCGGCCGGTCCGCTTCCAGACGGGTTACCTGGCCACGGCGGAGGGCTCGGTGCTCATCGAGCTTGGCAATACGCGGGTTCTTTGCGCCGCCACGGTCGAGGACTCCGTGCCCCCATGGCTGCGCGGGGGCGGACGCGGCTGGGTCACCGCCGAGTACTCCATGCTCCCGCGTTCCACCGCGACCCGGACGCCTCGCGAAGTGACGAAAGGACGGCAATCCGGCCGAACGCTCGAGATCCAGCGTCTCATCGGGCGGTCGCTGCGGAGCGTCGTCAACCTTGACGCGCTCGGCGAGCGCAGCATCATCCTCGACTGCGACGTGATTCAGGCGGACGGCGGCACGCGAACGGCGGCCATCACCGGCGCTTATGCAGCACTCGCCCTGGCGGTGCGCCAACTGGTGGCCTACCAGGCCGTACGGTCGAATCCCCTCACCGGAGCCGTGGCCGCCGTGAGCGTCGGCATCGTGAAGGGCGAGCCGATGCTCGATCTCTGCTACGAGGAAGATTCGCAGGCAGAGGTGTACATGAATGTGGTCCTGACCGGCGCGGGACGTTTCGTCGAGCTCCAGGCGACCGCGGAGAGGACCGCCTTCGCGGACGAGCAGCTCGTACAGATGCTCGGCTTGGCGCGCGCCGGCATTCGCGAGCTGCTCGCCATGCAACAGGAGGCGATCGAAAAGGCTTGAAGCTGTACTGCGCCACCACGAACGCCGGCAAGCTGCGCGAGTTTCGTCTCGCGGTGGAGCGCCACGGCGGCGGGCGTTTTGAAGTCGAGCCGCTGCCGGGGCTCGCCGATCTTCCAGCGCCCGCAGAGAACGGGCCGACCTTCGAAGCGAACGCCGTCGAGAAGGCCCTGTACTACAGCCGGTTTGCCCCCGGGCGGCTGTTCGTCGACGACTCCGGGCTCGAGGTGGAGGCGCTCGGCGGCGCCCCGGGCGTGTGGTCCGCGCGGTACGCCGGCGAGGGCGCCGGAGACGAGGCGAACAATCGCCTCCTGCTCGAACGGATGGCTGGTGTCGCCGGCCGGACAGCCAGGTTCGTTTGCGTGATCGCGCTCGCCGCGCAGGGAGAGCTCCTCGGCACGTTCCGCGGCGAAGTCGAGGGACAACTCACCGAGGCGCCCCGCGGCTCCAACGGCTTCGGCTACGATCCCCTGTTCTTCTATCCGCCCTTCGGCTGCACGCTCGCCGAAGTCAGCGGCGACCGGAAGCTCTCGGTGAGCCACCGGGGACGGGCGATCGAAGGGATGCTTCAGGCGCTCGCGGACCGCAGGTAGAACAGAACCGCCGCGATCGTCTTGGCATCCACAATTCGATTGGCGGCGATCCTGGCTTCCAGCTCGGCTGGCGGGAACCAGCGGACCTGGATCCGTTCATCGTCCATGGGCGCAGCGGCCCCGGTCGTGAGGCCGGTGGCGACGAAAACCGTCATCTTCTCACCGACATAGCCCGGGCTCGGGTAGAACGCGAGCAGCTTCTTCCACTTGCGCGCTCGATACCCTGTCTCCTCCCGCAATTCGCGGCGGGCGGCCGCGAGCGGCGTTTCCCCGGGGTCGATGCGCCCGGCGGGCAGCTCCCAGAGATAGCTGCGCGCCGGGAGGCGGTACTGACGCACCAGCAGGATCCGCCCGTCGTCATCCACCGGGAGCATGACCGCGGCGCCCGGATGCCGGACAATGCAGCGGTGAATCTCGAAGCCATCGGGATCGATGGCTAAGTCCTCGGTTACGCAAAAGATCTTGCTGTGGAACACCTCGCGGGAAGAGACGAGTTTCATGGGACTGCTTACAGTTTACGGTCAAGAAAGGGTCGGCGCGGGAAATCGAAACTTTATACTATTATGCTCAATCTATTGTATATCGCAGCACTCATATGTTAACATGATGGTGAGCCAAGTAGGCCATCAGATCGCGTAAGCGAGAAAGCCTATGGATATCAACCGCTTCACAGAGAGACTCCAGGACGCCGTCCGGGCGGCGCATAGCAAGGCCATCCGGGCCAGCCATCAGCAGGTTGACGTTGAGCACCTGTTCAGCGCGCTGCTGGAGCAGGAGGGGGGACTGGCGCCGGCGGTGCTGCTGAAGGCCGGCATCGACGCCAAGGGCGTCCACCAGCGCCTCGAACAGGAGATCGGCCGTCTGCCGAAGGTCTCGACGTCCGCTGGTCCGGCGGACCAGGTGTACGTCACCGGCCGATTCCAGCGCCTGCTCACCCAGGCTGAGGATGAGGCCAAACATCTCCGGGATGAATACACCTCGGTCGAGCACGTACTTCTGGCCGCAACCGGCGACAGCGGCGCCACCGGGCGCATTCTCCGGGACTTCAAGGTTACGCGGGACCTGCTGCTCAAGGCGCTCCAGGAGGTCCGCGGCTCGCAGCGGGTGACGTCGGCCAATCCGGAGGCCACCTACCAGGCGCTGGAACGTTATGGCCGCGACCTCACGCAACTGGCCTCCCAAGGGAAGCTCGATCCGGTGATCGGCCGCGACGATGAGATACGGCGGGTGATTCAGGTGCTCTCCCGGCGCACCAAGAACAACCCGGTGCTGATCGGCGAACCGGGCGTGGGCAAGACCGCCATCGCCGAGGGCCTGTCCCAGCGCATCGTGCGGGGCGATGTTCCCGAGGGGTTGAAGAGCAAGCGCGTCGTCGCCCTGGACATGGGCGCGCTGATCGCCGGGGCGAAGTTCCGGGGCGAGTTCGAGGAGCGGCTGAAAGCGGTGCTGAAGGAGGTTCAGGACTCCAACGGCGAGGTGGTTCTGTTTATCGACGAGTTGCACACGGTGGTGGGCGCCGGAAAGGCCGAGGGCGCCATGGACGCGGGCAACCTGCTTAAGCCGATGCTCGCCCGCGGGGAGTTGCACTGCATCGGCGCCACGACCCTGGACGAATACCGCAAGCATGTGGAGAAGGACGCGGCGCTCGAGCGGCGCTTCCAGCCGGTGCTCGTGGACCAGCCCTCGGTGGAGGACACGATCTCG
>CAYRPT010000539.1:0-3510 GCA_964425895.1 uncultured Solibacteraceae bacterium
CGAGTCGGCGCGCGGCATTCTGGAGCGGTACGGGGTCTGGGACCGCACGCCGGCCGCGGTGCGGCGCAGGATCGAAGACGGCGCGGCGGGCCGCGCGCCGGAGACCCCGAAAAAGGGTGCGCCGGTGCTCTCGCGGACGCAGAACCTCGTCGTCGGGAGCAACCGGCTGGCGGCCGATGCCGCCGTCCGCAAGGCCAGGGAACTGGGTTACCGAACGCTTCTGCTCTCCACGTTTATCGAAGGGGAAACCAAGGACGCCGCGCGCGTTCACGCGGCCATCGCGCGCGAGATTCATGCGTCCGGCCGGCCGGTGAAGGCGCCGGCCTGCATCCTCTCCGGCGGCGAAACCACCGTCACGATCCACGGCAGCGGTCTGGGGGGCCGCAACCAGGAATTCGTGCTGGCCGCGGCCATCGACATCGCCGGTCTTCCCAACACCGTCGTGCTAAGCGGGGGGACGGATGGCACCGACGGGCCGACCGACGCCGCCGGCGCCATGGCCGACGGGAGGACTGTCGAGCGGGCCACGAAGGCCGGCCTCAGCCCGGCCGGTTTGTTGGCGGCCAACGATTCGTACCACTTTTTTGAACCGCTTGGAGATCTCATCAAAACAGGACCCACGAACACCAACGTGATGGACCTGCGGGTTGTGCTTGTGGCCCGCTAGAGGGAGCGCTTCCGGCTGCCCTTGCGTCGCGGCCCGCCGGGGCGGCCGCCGTGGTATTCTGGTGTCCCGTCAGGCATGCCACGCCGTATCGATTTTCCCCGGGTCTGTATCGCTCTCGGCTTTGACAGCGTGGAGAAGTTGCTGTCCTGTGCGGAGCGGGAGGCGGCTGAGGGAGCTACATTTTTCGAGTTTCGGCTGGATTATCTCAAGCGGCCTGCCGCCGGCGTCGAGGCGATCCGGTCCCTGGTGGCCGCCCATCCGGAATGCCGGATCCTGGCGACCTGCCGCCGCCGGGAGAACCATGGCCGCTTCGCCGGATCGGTTGACGAGCAGATTCGCCTCCTCGAGGCAGCGGCCGCCGCCGGAGCGTCTGCTGTCGACCTGGAAATCGAGAGCGCCCTGCCCGCGGTCCGAAAGCTGGCGGCGCTGCGCGATGCGGCGGCGCTCATCATCTCCTACCACTGCTTCACCGGCACTCCGCCTCTGGTGACGGTGGTGAAGCGGATGCAGCGCGTCCCGGCGGCGGCCTACAAAATCGTCACGACGGCGAAGAAGCCGTCGGACCTCGGCCGCACGCTCCTGCTGCCCAAGGCCCACCCGCGGATGCCGCTGATCGTCCTGTCGATGGGCGATGTCGGCTTTCCCTCGCGCGTGCTGGCGCCGATTTTCGGGGGGTTGTATTCGTACGCCGCGCCGGCGGAGGCCGCCGGCACCGCGCCGGGCCAGGTCAGCGCGCACACGCTCCGGCAGCTCTACCATATCGATTCGCTCACCCGCTCGAGCAAGATCTACGGGGTGATCGCCGACCCTGTCGGCCACTCGTTGTCGCCGGCGATCCACAACCGCGCCTTCCACTGCCTCCGGGTGGATGCGGTCTATGTGCCCTTTCGGGTGCCGGCCGCGCGGCTGCGGGATTTTTTTGAGATCGCACGGGAGCTCCCGGTGAACGGGTTCAGCGTCACCATCCCCCACAAGCAGAAGGTGACGCGATATCTCGATGTGGTCGATCCCCTGGCGCGCCGCATCGGCGCCGTCAACACGGTGTGGCGCAAGGGAGGCAAATGGCGCGGCGCCAATACCGACGCCGCCGGCGTCACGGCTCCGCTGGAGCGCCGGATGCGGTTGGGGAATGCTTCCATTCTGGTGGTGGGCAACGGAGGAGCGGCAAGGGCTGCGGCTTTTGCGCTGGCCGACAAGGGCGCCGTCGTCTCGATCACGGGACGCGATTCGGAGCGGGTAGCCCGCCTGGCCGGCGCGTGCGGCGCTCTGGCTATCGCCCCGCCAGACCTCGCGGGCAAGCAGTTCGACGCCGTCGTGCATGCCACGCCGCTCGGCATGCACCCGAACCGGGACGAATGCTTCTTCCCGGGCGCCATTCCCGGCCGCGTAGTCTTCGACATGGTCTACAATCCGCTCGAAACCGAGTTGCTCCGGCGGGCCCGAAGCCAAGGCAGGGAGGTGATCCCCGGCCTCGAAATGCTCATCGAGCAGGCTGTACACCAGTTCGAGATCTGGACAGGCTGTGAGGCGCCCGCGGCCGCCATGGAGCGGGCCGCGCTGGAAGCCTTGGCTGCGCGACCCGCTCCGGCCGGGGAATCCGGAGCTGATAGAATGACGTCGAATGCCTGAGAAGCTCACGCGGCGTGGTTTGGCTTCCGCTATGGCCGGCGCCGCCCTCTCCGCGGACGCTGCCCCGGCGCAGCAACCCCAGACCGATACCCTGGCCACCGCCCGGCAACAGGTGCGGAAGACGGCGGAAGCCCTCGATGCGTTTGACCTGCCCCTGGCCACCGAGCCGGCCTTCATCTTCAAGCCCTTCTGAGCGCTAACCGCGCGGCTGGGCGCCTCCGGCGCGATCCCCCGAGCGGCCACCGGCTACGATAAAAGTGCATCCATAGAAGTGCATCCATGTTGCCCCTTGCCGCGCGAACCGTCGAACTGCTTTCGGGAGCCCAGGCCGAGCGCGATCGGGAGTTCCGTGACGAATTGCGCCGGCGGAGCTGGAACGGTTTGCGGATAATCGGCTGGGCGATCACGCTGGTGCCCTTGGTGATGTCGCTGGCGATCCGGCTGGCGTTTCCTTCTTTGCGCAACCCCGATGGTTCCACGGGCCTGCTGGTATGTATCGTCCTGTTGGGTGTGGTTGCGCTTCGGGTGCGGAGAAGCGGGTGGCTCTACGACCATGCCCGGCCCGTCGCATTCGTGGTGGCCATCCTGGTCGCCTGGTGCCTGATATGGAGCTCTCTGCTGCGGTCGGCATTCGATCCCATGTTTCTCTACTTGATCAATGCCCAGGTGTCCGTCGTCGTTCTTATTGTGCTTCTCGCCGTGCCGTTCCGCCCGGTCCAGGTCCTCCTGATCGGACTCCTTGCCGAGGCCTTCTTCTTCGCCTTCTATCGCGCCGCCGTCGCCTGGACGTTGATTCCCGATGCGCCTGCCGGCGACGTCAATCTGGTATTCCTCTCCATGCTGACCGCGCTGGCCACGGCGGTTTCGGTGACGCAATACTGGCAGCGCCATGAGAATTTCGAGACGCATCGCCGCCAGTTGCGTGCCTCCGACGATCTGAGGTCCGCCCAGTGCCGGATGCTGCTGTCCGATAACGCGGCCTCGATGGGCCGGCTGGCGGCGGCCCTCAGCCACGAGCTCAATAATCCGCTGGCGGTGCTGAAGAGCAACCTGGAAACCATGCGCGCGCTCGTCTTCGATCGGCGCGAGATGGCGCCCGAAAAGATACCGGCGCTCGAGGACATGAAGGGCCGGCTGTGCCGGGATGCGCAGGAGTCGGTCGAGCGGCTGCGAACCACCATCGAACGTATGCAGCGATTCACGAACCTGGACCG